>JBGTIE010000136.1:0-15352 GCA_041745855.1 Lysobacterales bacterium
CGTCGACAAGATCGTCGCCGACGAGATGGCCGGGTGCATCGACTGCACAGACCCCGGCGCCGAGCCAGGCAGTGCCGATCCGATATCGGCAATGCCTGTGCCAGTGCCCTCGGCCGTGCCGCCGGCCGCAGTGACGGCCGCGGAGGCTGTCCAGATCGCACCGCTAGCCGTTGAGCGACCTGCCTGGGAGTTGCTCCAGCAAGGTCTGCAACCAACCCTGTGCGAACGGCCTGAGGTCCGCCACTGGCGCCAGCGCTATCTGGGCCGACCAGAAAACTTCAGCGCCAGACTGGCGGAATTCGCACCGCTCCTGGATTACGTCAGCCGCGAAGTCGCGGCGCGCGAACTGCCGATGCAGTTTGCCCTGATTCCGATGGTGGAGAGCAGCTACTATGGATTCCCCGCTCGTGGCAGCGGGCCGGCGGGTATCTGGCAGCTGATGCCAGCGACTGCGCGGGCTCTGGGTCTGCGGGTCGATGGCAACCATGACGACCGGCTTGATCCGGTCCGGTCCACCCACGCGGCACTGAATTATCTGGGGCAGTTGCATATCCAGTTCGGTGCTGATGCCAATCTGAGCCTGGCTGCCTACAACGCTGGTGATGGCCGCTTGCAGCGGGCGCTAAGTGCCAGCGCCAGCGATGACCCACGGCAGGCTCCGCTGCCACGTACCACGCTGCAATATCTGGACAAGGTCGAGGCGCTCTCGTGCCTGTTCAAGCGACCGGAGGACTCTGGCTGGAGTCTGCCGCCACTGCCGCCGCCCAGCCGGCTGGAAATCGTCGTGTTGCCCTTCAACGCCGACGCGGTCCAGCTGGCGGGGGCGCTGGGACTGCCTGAGGACAGCTTCCGGCGCTATAACGGCGCCATGCGCGGGCCTCAGACTCGGTCGGCCGGACATGCCTGGCTGGTACCGGCGCAGCGTATACAGGAAACGGCCAGAGTGACTCCGGACCAGGTCGCGGCCGAGCCGTCCCAACTGGTCGACGCGCCGCGCCCGGCGGTCCACGTAGTCCGCAGTGGCGACAATTTGTGGACGCTGGCACGCCGCTACGGCCTGCGCCTGGACGATCTGCGCCGCTGGAATGGCTTGCGCCCGAACTCCGTGCTGGCGATCGGCCAGCGGTTGAAACTTGCGCCCTGACGGCGCCGGCAGCCGCCAGTTGCGCGCTGCGGCTACCGCCAGCAGACCCGCCATGGGCATAATCGCGCCCGCTACCGACCCCACCGGGTCCAGACCAAAGGAACAACGATGGCTTTCCTGACCGGCAAACGCGCTCTGATCTGCGGCATTGCCAGTGAACGTTCGATCGCCCACGGCATTGCCGGGGCCATGGCGCGCGAAGGCGCCGAACTGGCATTCACCTATCAGAACGAGCGCCTGCGTTCACGGGTGGAAGCTGCCGCCGCGGAATTCGGGAGTTCACTGGTGCTGCCCTGCGATGTTGCGCTCGATAGCGAGATCGATGCACTTGCAGCGACCCTGGGCGAGCACTGGGATGGCCTGGACATCCTGGTCCACTCGATCGGCTTCGCCCCGCGCGAACAGGTCCAGGGGCGCTTTGTGGACGCGGTCACGCGCGAGGGCTTCGCCATCGCCCATGACATCAGTTCCTACAGTCTGGCTGCGCTGACCCGCGCAATGCTGCCGATGCTGCGCGGCCGCCAGAGCGCGGTCCTGACCCTGAGCTACCTGGGCGCCGAGCGCGCGATGCCGAACTACAACGTCATGGGCCTGGCCAAGGCCAGTCTGGAAGCCTGTGTGCGCTATCTGGCAATGGACCTGGGCGGCGAAGGCGTGCGCATCAACGGCATCTCGGCCGGGCCGATCAAGACGCTGGCCGCCGCCGGTATCGCCAACTTCCGCCGCATGCTCGACCATGTCCAGCGCACCGCGCCGCTGCGCCGCAGCATCACCGCCGAGGAAGTCGGCAACGCCGCGGCCTTTCTGTGTTCGGACCTGGCTTCCGGGATCACCGGTGAGATCATCCACGTGGATGCCGGCTACAGCCATGTCGGCATGGGTGAGCTGATGCAGGACTGAGGCCCGGGTTAGCGCAGAAACGAAAATCCCCGCAAGCTCGCTTGCGGGGATCGGCTGTACTTGCTTGAAGCATCCGGGCTAGGGCAGACGCGCCTCGTTGATCTGGATGGCGGTGCGGGCACGCAGGAACTCCAGATAGCCGGCCGCCTCGCTGCTCGACCAGTGCCGCGCCAATTGCTCCCGCACCTGCTCGCGAGTCGCGCTGTCGACGTTGCCCGGATCGCCGTCGCTGACCTGGCGCAATTCGACCAGCACCAGTTCCAACTCGTCCAGTTCGACCAGTTCCACCTTTGACGACTCGCCTGGACGAGCCAGCTTGAACACTTCACTCACGACCCGAGCATCCTGCGCACCGGAGCTACGCAGCGCGTTCTCCACGCTGACCACCTCCTTGCCCAATTCGGTTGCGACCTCGGTCAGTGAGCTGCCACCATCGAGCTTGGCCTGCAGCCCGGCGGCGCGGGTCTTGAGCGCCTCGGCGCGACGCTGGGCGACGATCCGCGCACGCAGCGCATCGGCCACCTCCTCTATCGGCTGCGGCTCGGCTTCGACCAGTTGGGCCCGCTGCAGGACCACAACGTGCTCGTCGGAAAGTTGCAGCGGATCGCTGACCACGCCGCGCTCCTTGATCGGACCGGCAAAGGCAGCGCTTCGGACCCGCGGGTCACTGAACAGACTCTCACCCTGTTCGGCCGTGAACAGCTCCGATTTCTGCATCGGCAAATCGACCCGGGCGGCCGCCGATTCGAGCGAGCGCGGGTAGGCATTGACCGCACTGAGCAATTCCCCGGCGCGATCATTGAACACCTTGTAACGGCGATCGGCGATCCACTCTGTACGCAGTTCCTCACGCACTTCCTCGAAGGCCTTGCCGCGCTCGGCTTCGACCTCGCGGGCCTGGATGATGTGGTAGCCGTCGCCGCCACGAACCGGCTCGGAGATCGCACCGGCCTCCAGTGCAAACAACGCATCTTCAAATGCAGGATCGGTCAGACCCGCTTCGATCCAGCCCAGATCGCCGCCCTGCTCGGCCGAGCCGGGATCGTCGGATGCTTCGCGGGCGACCGCATCGAAGGCCTCGCCATCTGTCACTCGCTGCCGCAAGCTCTGTGCCTTTTCCAGCGCAGCCCGTTCGGCTTCGGCGTCGGCGCCGCTCGGCAGCGAAACGAGGATATGCGCGGTAAGGGTGCGGGCCGGCTGGACGTAACGCATGCGCTGATCTTCGTACAACTGGTTCAGGTCGGCCTCGGTCGGCTCGGTATCGGCGACCAGCGTGTCGCCGAGGATCTCGACATAGTCCACGCTCATCCGCTCCGGCCGCATGTACTCGGATTTGTGCTCTTCGTAAAACGCCGCCAGCGCGTCATCGGAAATGCTCTCGTCGACGAGCTCGTCAGCGCCGCTGAGCAGAACGTAGTCGAAGCTGCGCTGCTGCTCACGCAGACGCAGGTATGCGTTCACCTCGGCGTCGCTGATTCCGACGCTGTCGGCCAGATGGATCGAGATCTCGCGGGTTGCGATCTCGCGCGCCTGTTCGGCCTGGAATCCCTTCGGCGTCATGCCGTTGGCCGCGAGGATGCGCGCATAAAGATCCGAATCGAACTGGCCGGCGACCTGAAAGGCCGGAATCGACGCGGTGTCCAGCCGTACGCGTTCGGGCGGCACGATGATGCCGGCGCGCTGGCTGTCCTGGAAAAGGAGGGTCTGGTCGACGAGTTGATCGAGCATCCTGCGCTTGGCTTCCGGCGTGCTGAGAAAGGACAGATCCATCTCCTCGCCGAAGGTCTGGCGGTATTGCTGACGCTGCCGGGTCAACGCCTCGCGGACCCGATCGGCCGAGATCTCGTCGTCGGCGACCTTCGCCACATAGGTCGAAACACTGGAACTGAAATAGTCACCGATGCCAAGGAAGGCGAACGGAATGATCAGTATCCCCACGATCAGAAACAGCACCCAACCTGACATTTTTTCGCGAATGACTTGCAGCATGGTCTTCATCATCGGGTGTCCGGTCCGGCGGGACCGACCACCACACAGTGTTCATGAACGCCGACCGATCCATGTCGAATCGGCGGCCTGAAAAAAACAAGGGCGCCTTCGCAAAGGCGCCCTCGGGTGCTGGCGGAGCGGACGGGGCTCGAACCCGCGACCCCCGGCGTGACAGGCCGGTATTCTAACCAACTGAACTACCGCTCCAGGAACCTTATGGTGGGTGCTGAGGGTTTCGAACCCCCGACCCTCGCCTTGTAAGGGCGATGCTCTCCCGCTGAGCTAAGCACCCGTTGGGAAAGCGCGCTACTTTATACCATCCTTGAGCGCCTTGCCAGCCTTGAACGCCGGCACTTTCGAGGCCTTGATATTGAGCGGCTTGCCGGTCCGAGGATTGCGGCCCTGACGAGCGGCGCGCTGGCGCACTTCGAAACTGCCAAAGCCAACCAGCGTCACGCCGTCACCATCCTTGAGGGCCTTGGTGACTACTTCAACGAAGGCATCAACGGCGCGTCCAGCATCTGCCTTGCTCAGTTCTGCGGCTTCAGCGATCGCCGCGACCAGATCAGCTTTCTTCATGGGAACTCCCTTTGCTTTTGAGGAGGCGCTTCTTGTCGGAACACGCCTTCGGATTGTCGTTTTGTGGGTTGAGTCAGGGGTTGCGCGCGCTACAGTCGAGCCCGGCGAGCCCGTCACTGCGCGCTTTCAGGGCGCGGCCGAGTTATACCAGTGAGCCATGGGGGCGGCAAGGAACTTCTTCCAATCCGCCTCCAAAATCACCACTTGGGAGTACTTTCCTCCCCTGCAGCGGCCGATTCCCGACATCTGTGTCCATCACGGCGCACTGGCGCAGTCTAGCGGACCGGAAGCGGTCTGCCCAACCCTGGCCGGCTGGATCAGTGTGGCCGGACCCCTCCGACGGCGGCCGAATCATCCCCTTCGCTCGCCGGCACCGGTTCGGCCACCGGCTTGTCAACCTTGGGCTGGTCACCCGTGGACTTCGGGGTGTCCACCAGTGCCAGCGCCAGCACCTCGTCGATCCAGCGCACCGGCTTGATCTTGAGGGCGCCCGTGATGTTCTTCGGAATATCGGCCAGATCCTTCTGGTTGTCCTCCGGGATAAGCACCACCTTGATGCCACCGCGGTGGGCCGCCAGAAGTTTCTCCTTCAAGCCACCGATGGGCAGGACCCGCCCGCGCAGGGTGATCTCACCAGTCATCGCCACGTCCGATCGGACGGCAACCTTGGTCAGCGAGGACACCAGCGCGGTGCACATGGCGATGCCGGCACTGGGACCATCCTTCGGCGTGGCCCCTTCCGGCACATGCACATGGATGTCGAATTTGTGATGGAACTCCGGATCGATACCCAGTTGCTCGCTGCGGCTGCGTACGACGCTCAGGGCCGCCTGGATCGACTCCTGCATCACTTCACCCAGATGGCCGGTGTGGAGCAACTTGCCCTTGCCCGGGACCGTGCTGGCTTCGATGCTCAGCAACTCGCCACCGACCTCGGTCCAGGCCAGCCCGGTGACCAGGCCGATCTCGTCGCGATCTTCGGCGCGGCCATACTGGAAGCGCCGCACCCCCAGATAGCGGGCGAGGTTGCGCGGGGTGATCGCTACCGCTGTCGCTGCCTTTGGCTGCTTCTTCGACTTTGCCGCCGCGTCCTTGGCTGCCTTGCTCTCGTTGAGCGAGATTTCCTTGACCACCTTGCGGCAGATTTTCGAAAGCTCACGCTCCAGATTACGGACGCCGGATTCGCGGGTGTAGTAGCGGATGATGTCGACCACCGCGCCATCGGAGACGCTGAGCTCGGCATCCTTCAGGCCGTTGCCCTTCATCTGCTTGGGCAGCAGATAGCGCCGCGCAATGTTCAGCTTCTCGTCCTCGGTATAGCCCGGAATCCGGATGACTTCCATCCGGTCCAGCAGTGCCGGCGGAATGTTGAGCGAGTTGGCGGTCGCGATGAACATGACCTCGGACAGGTCCAGATCCACTTCCAGATAGTGATCGTTGAAGCTGTTGTTCTGTTCCGGATCGAGCACTTCCAGCAGCGCCGATGATGGATCGCCGCGGAAATCCATGCTCATCTTGTCCAGCTCATCGAGCATGAACAGCGGATTGCGCGAGCCGGCCTTGGCCAGGTTCTGCACCACCCGGCCGGGCAGCGCGCCGATATAGGTACGGCGATGGCCGCGAATCTCAGCTTCGTCACGGACGCCACCGAGCGACATGCGGACGAACTTGCGGTTGGTGGCGCGCGCGATCGACTGACCGAGCGAAGTCTTGCCGACGCCGGGCGGGCCGACCAGACACAGGATCGGACCCTTCATCTTGCGCACGCGCTGTTGCACGGCCAGGTACTCGAGAATCCGCTCCTTGACCTTTTCCAGCCCGAAATGATCCTCGTCCAGCACCTTTTCGGCCGCGGCCAGATCGCGCCGGATCCGCGCCCTTTGCTTCCACGGCACATTCAACAGCCAGTCGATGTAGTTGCGCACGACGGTGGCTTCGGCCGACATCGGGGACATCATCTTGAGCTTGTTCAGCTCGGTCTTGGCCTTGGTCTCGACCGCCTTGGGCATGCCGGCAACAGCGATCTTGCGAGTCAGGTCTTCCAGTTCATTTGGTGCATCTTCCAGGTCGCCCAGCTCTTTCTGGATCGCCTTCATCTGCTCGTTAAGGTAGTACTCGCGCTGGCTTTTCTCCATCTGCGACTTGACCCGGCCGCGGATGCGCTTTTCGATCTGCAGCACGTCGATCTCGCCATCGACCAGCGTGATCAGCGCTTCCAGCCGGCGGCCGAGCTCGGCCGTTTCCAGTATCTCCTGCTTGTCGCTGAGCTTGACCGACAAGTGCGCGGCAACCGTATCGGCCAGACGGCTAGGATCCTCGATCCCCGCCAGCGTGGTCAGCAGCTCCGGCGGCAGCTTGCGATTGAGCTTGAGGAATTGCTCGAACTGACCGACCAGCGAACGGTTGAGCACGTCGATCTCGCGCGCATCGCGCTCGATATAGGAATCGATCTGACGACCATGACCGGTGAAGACCTCGTCCTCCTCGAAGGTCGACAGCAACTGGACCCGATTGACACCCTCGACCAGCACCTTGATGGTGCCGTCAGGCAGCTTGAGCAGTTGCAGGATCGTGGCCAGACAACCGAAGTTGTACAGATCTTCGGCGGCCGGATCATCGGTATCGGGCGAGCGCTGGGCGATCAACAGGATCTGCTTGTCGCGGGTCATCGCCGATTCGAGCGCCTTGATCGAACGATCACGACCGACGAACAGCGGGATGACCATATGGGGAAATACCACGACATCCCGCAAGGGCAGTACCGGTGCGGTCACATCGCCGGGTGATTCGCTCGGCAACACGCTATCGTTCATGCAAGACTCCTGACCAATATGGCGGCCGCAACAAACCAGCGCCCATCCCATGGAATAGGGCTAGTGTGGCCCAAATGCAAGGGCAGCGAGGTGAAGGGATGTTTCCAGCCCGGATGTTTCATGGTGCGTCGCGAGGCCGTCAAGGGCGCGTCGTGGCGCGGTCCGCGGACCGTTGCGTAGTTTGCTCTACGCTGAGTCGACAAACGGGAGCAGATCGCGCCACGGCGTGATCATTGGCGGCCGCAGAAGTAGGTTCATGAAACATCCGGGCCAGGGGTGCCGGCGGCGACTCTCGCCGGCACCGCTGCATGAGGCCGTCAGTCGCCAGCGGCGCGACTGGGCTGGACGGCCGGAGTGCCGTCGTAAATCAGATAGGGCTCAGCCGTTCCCTGAATGACGGCCTCGTCGATGACGACCTTGGAGACACTCTCCAGCGAGGGCAGATCGAACATGGTATCGAGCAGCACCGCCTCGACGATAGTCCGCAATCCGCGTGCTCCGGTCTTGCGGGCAAGGGCCTTCTTGGCGATCGCGCTAAGCGCGTCCGGGCGGAACTCCAGGTCCACTTTCTCCATTTCAAACAGTCGCTTGAACTGCTTGGTCAGGGCGTTTCTGGGCTCGGTCAGAATCTTGACCAACGCACCCTCATCGAGCTCTTCCAGGGTGGCCACGACCGGCAGCCGCCCGACGAATTCCGGAATCAATCCGTACTTGACCAGATCCTCGGGCTCGACATCACGCAGCACCTGACCGACGTTGCTGCTGCTGTCCTTGCTCCGCACGTCGGCACCGAAACCGATGCCGGTGGAGGTGCTGCGCGCCTGGATCACCCGCTCCAGTCCGGCAAAGGCACCACCGCAGATGAACAGGATATTGCGCGTGTCTACCTGCAGGAATTCCTGCTGCGGATGCTTGCGGCCACCCTGCGGCGGCACCGAGGCCACCGTGCCCTCGATCAGCTTGAGCAGGGCCTGCTGCACGCCCTCGCCCGACACATCACGGGTAATGGACGGGTTTTCGCTCTTGCGCGAGATCTTGTCGATCTCGTCGATATAAACAATTCCGGTCTGCGCCTTCTCGACGTCGTAATCGCACTTTTGCAGCAGTTTCTGAATGATGTTCTCGACGTCCTCGCCGACATAGCCGGCCTCGGTCAGCGTCGTGGCATCGGCAATCGTGAACGGCACATTGAGCAGCCGCGCCAGCGTCTCGGCCAGCAGCGTCTTGCCCGAGCCGGTCGGGCCGATCAGCAGGATGTTGCTCTTGGCCAGTTCGACATCATCGTTGCGCTGGCGGGATTCGAGCCGTTTGTAGTGGTTGTGCACCGCCACCGACAGCACCCGCTTGGCGCGCTGCTGGCCGATCACATACTGGTCGAGCGCCTCGAGGATCTCGCGCGGCTTGGGCAGGCTGGTGCGCGAGGCCGGGGTCTTTTCCTCCAGCTCCTCACGAATGATGTCGTTGCACAGTTCCACGCATTCATCACAGATGAATACGCTGGGACCGGCAATCAGTTTACGGACTTCATGCTGGCTCTTGCCGCAAAAGGAACAGTAGAGAACCTTTGCAGGATCGCTACCGCGACCGCTTCTGTCTTCACTCATTCGTGTCGGGCCCTTCTCCTGGCGCCTGGGGATTGGCCCGCAGGCGAACCCGAGAATAGCACAGGGTCGAGATGCTTCCCGCGACGAACAAAGCCAAGTTCAACCCAGTTTCACGGACGCATCGGCGCGCTTGTCCACCACCTTGTCGATCAGCCCGTAGGTGGCCGCTTCGGCTGCGCTCATGAAGCGGTCACGGTCGGTGTCCAGCGCAACCTTTTCAATGGGTTGACCGGTGTGATGGGACAGGATCTCGTTCAGCTTGTCGCGCATCTTCAGAATTTCGCGGGCATGGATGTCGATATCCGAAGCCTGACCGGAGAAACCACCCAGCGGTTGATGGATCATTACTCGCGAATTGGGCAGGCTGTAGCGCTTGCCCGGCGCGCCGGCGGCCAACAGGAAGGCGCCCATGCTGCAGGCCTGGCCGATGCACATCGTGCTGACATCGGGCTTGAGGAACTGCATCGTGTCGTAGATCGCCATGCCGGCAGTGACCACGCCACCGGGGCTGTTGATGTAGACGTTGATGTCCTTGTCCGGATTGTCGGACTCCAGAAACAGCAACTGCGCCACCACCACATTGGCCATGTAGTCGTCGACCGGGCCGACGATGAAGATGACGCGCTCTTTCAGCAGGCGCGAATAAATGTCGTAGGCGCGCTCGCCGCGGGCGCTTTGCTCAACGACGATCGGGACCAGATTCAGATTGCGGATCTCGTTCACGCAGCACCTCCGGCGGTTTGCGGCGAGACGATCTGGGTGAAGCTGCGCTCCACCTCGGTCACCTGCGCCTGCGAAGCCACCCATTCGGCGACTTGCTCTTCCATCACCCGGTTCTGGACCGAGCGCAGCAGCTCCGGCGACTGCTGATACCACTGCACGACCTCGGCCGGATCTTCGTAGGTGGAGGCGACCTGGGCGATCGCCGCCTCGACCCGCTTCGGCTCCAGCCGCAAACCCTGCTGGCTGGCGATCTCGTTCAGCAGCAGTCCGGCGCGAACACGCTTGCGCGCCGCATCGCTGTAGTTCGACAACTCGGGCGCGGATGGCACATCGCTCATGCCAGCGGACTGCGCCCGCCGCCGCAACTCGGCCTGGTCGCGCTCCTGCAGTGCGCGGCACTCCATGTCGACCAGACTCG
The DNA here is from genome assembly GCA_041745855.1 of Lysobacterales bacterium. GTDB lineage: Bacteria > Pseudomonadota > Gammaproteobacteria > Xanthomonadales > SZUA-5 > JAWLAT01. Next base: position 10,171 of record JBGTIE010000136.1, read on the forward strand.
CAGGCACCTCCACGTGATCATATTTGGCCACCAATTGCTCGACCACGGTCATCCGCAGCCGGGCGGAAAGGGCCTGTGCCAGTTCGCGATCGAGGTTTGCGCGGATCTCGCGCCGGAAACTCTCCAGCTCACCGTCGGCCACGCCGAAGCTGCGGATGAAGTCGGCATCGGCTTCGGGCATCTCGGGCTGGCTGAGCTTGAGCAGCTTGCCGTGAACCCGGGCGGTCTTGCCGGCCAGCGCCGCATCGCGGTAGTCGGCGGCGAAGCTGATATCGGTTTCGAACACCTCGCCGATACTCAGGCCCACCAGCGCAGCTTCCATCTCGGGGAAGATCGCGCCCTGGCCAAGGATGGCCGCGCCACGTTCGGTCCCTTCGGCCGGAACCCGCAGGCCCTCCTCGCCCTCGATCCGGTATTCAAAGGCGGCCATGTCGGCCTCCTGCGCGGCTCGGTCGGCCGGCCGGTAGGCAACTCGCTGCTTGCGCAGGTTGTCGATCATGCGATCGATGTCCGCCTCGGAAACCTGCGCCGTTTCGCGTTCGATCTTGAGCTCAGCCACCTCAATGGTGCCGATTTCCGGCAGCACGTCGAAGGTCGCGGTGTAGGCGAAGCTGTCCTCCACCGGCTCGGCGTTGACGGCCGGCGACGCGGCCGGACGCAAGCCTTCCTTGCTCAGGGCTTCGTTGAGGGTTTCACGGACCAGATCCTGGCGCACGTCGGCGCGAATCTTCGAGCCAAAACGCTGCTCGATTACTGTCGCCGGCACCTTGCCGCGGCGGAAGCCCTTGATGTTCGCCTTGAGGGCATAGTCGCGCAGTTGCTGGTCGATCCGTTGTTTCAACGTCAGTGCCGGAACTTCCACCCGCACGCGGCGACCCAGCCCACCAAGATTCTCGACCGTAACTTGCATGCATCCTCCAAGACTGACCCGATGATCTGTGACGGGCCGGTGGGTTTGGTGCGAAAGGAGAGACTCGAACTCTCACGGGTTACCCCACTGGAACCTAAATCCAGCGCGTCTACCAGTTCCGCCACTTTCGCAAAGCTGTGCTCCAGTGACCACTTCCAAGCAGACCAACCGCGACAAAAAGTGGTGGGCCGTCAGGGACTCGAACCCCGAACCTACTGATTAAGAGTCAGCTGCTCTACCATTGAGCTAACGGCCCGAAACGCCCGGACCGATCCGCCTTTGGGGCGGACCGGCCGGTGTATTGGGGTGATCGATGGGGCTCGAACCCACGACCGGCGGAATCACAATCCGCTGCTCTACCAACTGAGCTACGACCACCAAAAACCTGTGTCACCACCTCAACTAAACGTTCTGAACTGGCGCGCCCGGCAGGACTCGAACCTGCAACCCCCGGCTTAGAAGGCCGGTGCTCTGTCCCGTTGAGCTACGGGCGCAGGTGGATCCTCGCTGCACTCACCAGAACTGCATTCCATCACCGTGTCGACCACTGCCTTCGAGGGACAAGGTGGTCGGGGTAGAGGGATTCGAACCCCCGACATCCAGCTCCCAAAGCTGGCGCGCTACCAGACTGCGCTATACCCCGACGGTATTCAGCCGTTGCAAAGCCCAATGCTAAGGCGGCACCCAGGCCCGGTCAACGCATCACAAACTGAAAGCCCGACCGAAGTCGGGCTTCATTCACACGGATGGCGCGCCCGGAAGGATTCGAACCTCCGACCACCTGGTTCGTAGCCAGGTACTCTATCCAACTGAGCTACGGGCGCTCCGAAACGATCGCTGCCGACCACACCACCGCGACAGCAAGCTCCCTATTTTGAGGTGGAGTGTGGGTGGAGTCAAGCATTCGCTGCGTGGCGGTAGGCGGCGGACTGATGCCCGTGATGTGAAGTCGGGGTCGGGGTCGGAATCGGAATCGGAATCGAGGGCAAGGCCATGGGTTTTGGCAGGGCAGCCATCGAGGACGTCGGCAGGAAGCACCGCCGTATGGACCGGAACGTACCAATCCTGAAAACGGTTGGGTCGCGTGGCCACACGGTTGGCGAGGAGGATGACGGCTACGCCGAAACGAACCAATTCCGATGTCGATTCCGATTCCGATTCCGATTCCGATTCCGACCCCGAGAAGAGCGCGCTGACTGCTCTTGATGCGGTTCGCGGAGCTCACCGACATCCTACGGCGCTCCAAACAGGCCTGGTCGGTACCTGGGCTCTCGCTCTTCACTGGCCACTGGAACGGCCACTGGAACTGCTTTTCTGATCCCTCAGCCCTCAGCCCTCAGCCCTCCGAAATAGCTACACTGTGCACCCCGCCCAAGTGTGGAAGGCATCGCATGTCCATCGATGTGGCTCGGCTGAACTCGCTTTATCCGCTCGACTCGATGCGACCGGAGCATCTGGAAGCGCTCGTCAAGGAAGCCGAACTGAGCGTGCGGGCGCGTGGGGAGCAGTTGTTCCGGGCCGGCGACACCGATGAGCGGACGATCTACCTGCTCGCCGGCGAAGTCCGCGGCGACTATGCGGACGGGCGTCAGAAGACCATCGCCGGTGGTTCGCTGCAGGGACGCTATCCCATCGGCGATCTGCAGCCGCGGCGTTTCACCGCGACCGTCTGCTCCGATACGGATGCCGAGATCGTCAGTTTCGACCGGCGCTTTCTGGAGAAGGTGCTGACCTTCGACCAACTGGTCCGCTCGGGCCAGTTCAAGACCGAACCGGGCGACCCGGATGCCAGCCGCTGGGCCTTCCGGCTACTCCAGAGCAAGGCGCTGCGCAAGGTGCCGGCGGGCAGCCTGGAACGGCTGTTCACCCGCTTCGAATCCATTCCGGTCAAGGATGGCCAGACCGTCATCCGCGAAGGCGACGACGGCGATTATTACTACGTGATCAAGGAGGGCGCAGCCGCGGTCAGTCAGATGCAGGACGGCGGCCAGTCGGTACTCGCCTATCTGGTGCGCGGCGACAGTTTCGGCGAGGACGCGCTGCTGTCCAACAACGTCCGCAATGCGTCGGTGACGATGATCAAGGACGGCGCCCTGATGCGGCTGGCAAAGAACGACTTCCTGGAACTGCTCAAGCAGCCGGTGGTGGAATGGATCACGCCGGGCAAGGCCTCGATCCTGGTCCGTCAGGGTGCCGGCGTGATCGATGTGCGGATGACCGAGGAGTTCGACGAGCGGGCGATCAAGGGTGCGCTGAACCTGCCCCTGTACCGGCTGCGCGAGGACGTCGGCTCTCTCGACAAGCAGCGGCGCTATGTCTGCTACTGCAACACTGGCGAACGCAGTGCCGCGGCGGCCTTCGTCCTGAACAAGCTCGGCTTTGAGGCCTTTGCTCTGGCCGGAGGACTGTCGGCGATGGTCAAGCAGGTCGAGAAGCCGCGGAAAAGTGCCCCATGAGCTCGACCGGGCCGAGCCCAAAACACATTCCGGAACCCACCGCCGAGTACAGCGCGGAACACCGCCCGGACTCCAGCCCCGACCACAGTCAGTACGCGCTGCTGCGCGAGCGGCGCTTCCTGCCGCTGTTCCTGACCCAGGCGCTGACCGCGCTGAACGACAACGTCTTCAAGCAGGCGCTGATCGTGCTGGTCGCCTTCCTGACCATCGGCCTGCAGGCCAGCGACAAGGACCTGCTGATCAACGTCGCCGCGGCGCTGTTCATCCTGCCCTTCTTCCTGTTCTCGGCGACCGCCGGGCAACTGGCGGACAAGCTCGACAAGGCGATGATGACGCGCTGGGTCAAGGGCCTGGAAGTGCTGATCATGGGAATGGCGGCGGTGGGCTTCATCACCAACAACATCCCGCTGCTGTTCGTGGTGCTGTTCCTGATGGGCACGCAGAGCACTTTGTTCGGACCGATCAAGTACGGCGTGCTGCCGCAGTATCTGAACGATCGCGAGCTGGTCGGCGGCAATGGCCTGATCGAGATGGCGACCTTCCTGGCGATCCTGGTGGGCACGATCGTCGGTGGCAGCCTGATTCGCTGGCCCGAGATCGGCGTCTGGGTGATCTCGGCACTGGTACTGCTGCTGGCGCTGGCCGGTCTGGCAACCGCCTTTGCAATGCCGAAGGTCGCGCCGACCGACCCCGGCCTGAAGGTGGATCTGCACCTTCCGCGGGCGACCTGGGGCATCCTGAAGGAGCTCACCCAGCATCGCACCGTGTTCCTGTCGTGCCTGGGGGTGAGCTGGTTCTGGTTCTACGCCTCGATCTACTTCACCCAGTTGCCCAACTACACCAGCGAGATCCTCGGCGGCAATCCGGGCGTGTTGACCCTGCTGTTGACCGTGTTCTCGGTCGGCACCGCCGTCGGCTCACTGCTGTGCGAGCGGATGAGCGGTCACCGGGTGGAACTGGGCCTGGTGCCCTTCGGATCGATCGGAATGACGATCTTCGGCGTGGACCTGTACTTCGCCACGCCAGCGCTGCCCCTGGGCAGCGAGATCGGCGCCCTCGCCTTCCTGCAGGCCGAAGGCAGCGGCCGGCTGCTGTTCGATTTGTTCGGCATGGCGGTGTTCAGCGGCTTCTACATCGTGCCGCTGTTCGCGATCATCCAGCAGCGCAGCGAGGCAGCGATCCGCTCGCGCATCATTGCCGCCAACAACATCCTCAACGCGATCTTCATGGTGGTCGCCGCGCTGATCGCGATCGTGTTCCTGAATGTCGCCGGCCTGAGCATCCCGCAGTTGCTGCTGGTCACCGCGATCTTCAATGCGGTCGTGGCGCTGTACATCTACGGCCTGGTGCCGGAGTTCCTGCTCCGCTTCCTGACCTGGATCCTGATCAACACGATCTACCGGGTGCGCACGCACGGGTTGGAACGGATTCCGGAAGAGGGTCCGGTGCTGCTGGTCTGTAATCACGTCAGCTATGTCGATGCGCTGATCATCGGCGGCAGCGTGCGGCGGCCGGTGCGTTTCGTCATGTATTACAAGATCTACCGGCTGCCGCTGCTGAACTTCCTGTTCCGCACCGCCAGGACGATCCCGATCGCCGGTGCCAAGGAGGACCCGGCGATGCTGCAATCGGCCTTCGAGCAGATTTCCGCGGCGCTGCGCAACGGCGATGTGGTCTGCATCTTCCCCGAAGGCGGCCTGACTGGCGATGGCCAGATGCACCAGTTCCGCGCCGGCGTCGAGCGCGCGCTGGCGCAGGATCCGGTGCCGGTGCTGCCGCTGGCGCTGCGCGGCCTGTGGGGCAGCATGTTCAGCCG
>JBGTIE010000137.1:0-8625 GCA_041745855.1 Lysobacterales bacterium
AGGCGGGCCCTGGTTTCAGTCAATCGACTGTTGGCTGATCAATCAGCTCTTGACGTAGCGACGACGCATCCACAGACCCAGACCGGCCATCAGCGCGGCCAGAGCGGCCAGCGTGAAGCCGTTCAGTGCCGGAATCGGCAGCGCGTTGGCGGTGGCGACATCAGTGTCGGTGTTGTTGGCCAGGTTCGGATCCGGCTCGGCGCCGAAGGCCGTGACCGTGTTGATCACATCACCCAGACCGACGAAGGCGACCAGGATCTCGCACGAGATGTTGGCACCGTTGGCAAGCGTCGGAATGATCCAGGTCACCGTGTTGCCGGCGAAGGTCGCGCCGCAGGTGTTGGAGATGTACGACACCTTGTTCGACAACTCGTCGGTCACCACGATGTTGGTCGCATCGCTCGGGCCGTTGTTGGTCACGTTGATGAAGAACGAGAAGGTATCGCCCGTCTGCAAACCACCGGCGGCGTTGTTGTTCTTCAGCACTGCGATGTCGGCCAGGAAGGCACCGGCAAGGACCACGGTCGAGGAGTTGTTCGCCATGTTCGGGTCGGTCTGATCGGCCGTGATGGTCGCGGTGTTACTGATCTGACCCACCGCATTGACCGTCACCACGATGTTACAACTGGCATTGGCCCCGCTGGCCAGGTCACCGATGGTCCAGGTCACCGTCGGCGCCGCGAAGGCCGCACCGCAGGTGTTGGACACATAGGTCACATTGGCGGGCAGCGGATCGGTCACGACCACATTGCTGGCCGGGCCCGGACCTGCATTGGAAGCAGCCAGCGTGTAGGTGATCGTGCTACCGATGACGATCGGATTGGGTGCAACGGCAGTCTTGACGATCGAGACGTCGGCGTTCGCCGGGCAAACCTCACAGGTGTCTGCGGCAGCCGGAGTAATGAACAACTCCCAACCGACGATCGTACCGGTGTCGCCACCAGCGGAGTCGATAGCGGTCAGGGTCCAGGCGCCATTGGCATCCTCGCCGTTGAAGTCGGCCATCAAATCACCCGGGACCGGGGAGGCGTTGGTCACCGGCCACGGCGTACCGGCGGGGCCGCAGATCGCTTCCGGATTCGGCTGACCATCGGCGAAGCGCACGTTGATGTTCATGTTGTTGCAGCCGAATGTCGAGGCAGGTACGCCCGGACGATCGAGCAGCGTGACGACCGTGCCACCGGGGCTGGTCAGGCGCAGCGAGACGTCACCGATCCAGGTGTGGGTCACGTTGACCTGAACTTCCACGTTGGTGATCGGGCCTGGCACGCCAGAGACATCGGCCGTTACGCCGACGCCGGCCGGGTTGTTGTCCGGAATCGGCGCCGGCAGGCCGTTGTAGACGAACGCAGCTTGCTGGCCAATGTCGCGGGAGATCGGAAAGTTGAAATTGTCCTCGGTGCTGCTCACCGCCAGGTTCAAATCCAGCGCGGAGAAGCAGGCTACGGTCTCATCAACCATGATGGTGTAGTTCGCGGTCGCGCTGCCACCGTCGGCGATGTTGCCGTAGGTGCCCATGCCCGTGACGATCGTGACGCCAGCGGTACTGGTCGTCAGCGTGCCCACCACATTGGTGAAATCGCCGCCGGTCGCTTGGATCGGGATGGCAAAGTTCACCGTCTCACCCGGCTCGATGATGTTGTTGTTGTTGGCAGGAATCGCCGCGCAGACGTCCATCTCGGTAATCACGCCGAGATCGAGCGAGGCAGCGGCGGAATCGCCGATCACGTTCATGACGAGATGCATATTCGGGAAACCGATCGCAGCCAAGTCGGTCGGTGCGGCGATGCCGCAGGCGGCAGCCTGAATGAAACTGGGGCCCGTTTGGCCACCGGCATTGGAACCGATGAAGAAGCTGTGACCGGCGGCCTGGCCGTCAGGGGTGAACACTTCGAACACAAGCTGCCCGGAACCGGCCGGGATCGGCGCGGCGAGCGCCTGATTGAAGATGGTCGCGGTCTGATTGGGCAGGCTGATGTTCTGCGTACCCACGAGGGTGCGCGTGCCGGCCGGGAAGGTGCCACCGGTGTTGGAATAAACGTTGACCGTCACCGGCTGCGAGCCGCCGGCACCGGTTGCCGTCTCGATCCCGAACTCGACTGCACAGACGTTGAAACCGCCCGGGAAGCCGCTCAGGTCAAACGCGCGGAAGTAGGAGTTGGCGGCATGCAGGCCACCGGCGTTGCATGAAACACTATTGGTTGCCGTGATCGCCTGGGATGTTGACTGGGTCAGGACAACCGTACCGCAACCGCGTTCGCCGCCTGTGGCGGTGGGCTTGATGGTGGCTTCAACGCCGCCCGGAGCGGTGGTGAAGCTTTGAGCGCTGATCGCGCCAGAGAACATGAGCGCAAGGCCTGCGGCCAGCGCCGACACAGGTCGTATCGTGAGTTGCATCGTCGTAACTCCCAAGATGATTGCTATTTTTGGCTTCGTTTCGATTCCAGCGGACTCGCACCTTGCCCTTCCTTGTGCAAGACGTGGCGCGCCGTCCAGCCGCGCCGGTATCCCAACCGAGTTTCGCAGTCGCGAGGATAGCGTCCGCGCAGGCCGCATGTCAAAGCAAGCTTTACGCGACATTTCACGTTTCTTGTACACCGCAACCACCAAGCGTTCGCCCGGCGGTGCGCATGTGGCTATCCCGGGCGGTTCCCGCACGCCGCATGAAAAAGGCCCGCCTCTTGCGAGGCGGGCCCTGGTTTTCAGTCAATCGACTGTTGGCTGATCAATCAGCTCTTGACGTAGCGACGACGCATCCACAGACCCAGACCGGCCATCAGCGCGGCCAGAGCAGCCAGCGTGAAGCCGTTCAGTGCCGGAATCGGCAGCGCGTTGGCGGTGGCGACATCGGTGTCGGTGTTGTTTGCCAGGTTCGGGTCTGGCTCGGCGCCGAAGGCCGTGACCGTGTTGATCACATCACCCAGACCGACGAAGGCGACCAGGATCTCGCACGAGATGTTCGCACCGTTGGCAAGCGTCGGAATGATCCAGGTCACCGTGTTGCCGGCGAAGGTCGCGCCGCAGGTGTTGGAGATGTACGACACCTTGTTCGACAACTCGTCGGTCACCACGATGTTGGTCGCATCGGTCGGGCCGTTGTTGGTCACGTTGATGAAGAACGAGAAGGTATCGCCGGTTTGCAGACCACCGGCGGCGTTGTTGTTCTTCAACACCGAGATATCGGCCAGCAAGGCCCCGGCCAGGGTCGCCGTCGAAGAGTTGTTGGCCATGTTCGGATCGGTCTGATCGGCCGTGATCGTGGCGGTGTTGCTGATCGGGCCAACCGCATTGACCGTCACCACGATGTTACAACTGACGTTGGCCCCGCTGGCCAGGTCACCGATGGTCCAGGTCACCGTCGGCGCCGCGAAGGCCGCACCGCAGGTGTTGGACACATAGGTCACATTGGCCGGCAGCGGATCGGTCACGACCACATTGCTGGCCGGACCCGGGCCCGCATTGGCAGCGGCCAGCGTGTAGGTGATGGTGCTGCCAACAACGATCGGGCTCGGCGCAGCGGCCGTCTTGACGATCGAGACGTCGGCTTCGGCGATCTCCGTGCAGACCGGCTCGCCGGACACGGTCAGGGTGACGTCGTCGATGTTGAAGTTGGTCGTCGTTGCGGCGGTACCGGCGGTGGACTCGAAGCGCACCAGATGCGCCCCACCGTCGGCGAAGGCCGACACGTCGATCGAAATCAACCTGTAGTCGAGTTCCCCACAGTTGGCGTTGGAAGCGTCTTCGCGCCACACCTCGGTACCATCGATCAGCGCGCGGACGAAGTCGCCGGCTCCAGCACCTGCACCGCAGAGTCCGAGGCGGACGCCGAATTCGAGCGTGGCCAGGCCGTTACCAATGACGACCGACTGCTGGACCGAACCGGTTTCCAGCGCTGCAATGCCGCCAAACCAGACCCAGAAGGCGCCACTGCGCGGACCGGTGCTACCGCCACCGTTGCCACATGTCGGGACATCACAGATCGGCGTGCCGAAATTGGACGAGGCTTCAGTCCATGACGCGTTCGGGAAGCCGCCCTCGAAGCCTGGATCAGCGATGACGTTGCCACCGGCTGGCGCATTGCTGAAGGTGGAACTGTTGTTGGCGGGAGGGTCCGAGATGCCCGCCTCGCCTGCAACGACGGCGGTGTTGACGATCGTCGGGCAACCGGCGACGTTGTTGTTGACAAACAGCTCGCACGTGCTGGCCGCGCCGGATACCAGTCCGCCGACGTTCCAGGTGATGTCCTGACCGGCGGCGGTGGCGCCACAGCTGCTACCCGTAAATGTGACATTGGCGGGCAGGCTGTCGGTCACAGTGACGACAGCGTGGTCCGCCGGGCCTGCATTGGCCACATCGAGCTGGAAGGAATAGGGACCCATGTCCTCGACCACCCCATCAGGCGCGGTCTTCGTGACAGAGAGATCGCCCGGGCTACCGGTCGTGAAGTCGATCGTGGCAGCGCACAGGTTGCCGGTATCACCGCCGACGGAATCGCCTATGCAGACCTGCCAGTTGCCGCCGGCAGCGGTCAGACCGTTGAAGTCGGCCAGGCCAGCGCCCACAGCCGCGCCTGAATTTGAAACGAAATTGCAGATACCGTCGTCCCGGCAGACGACGCCGGCATTGGGAATGGTGTTGCCCATCGTTTCGGCCGACGGTCCACCACCCTGATCGTCGTAGGTAATCGGAAAACCAGTAGCGAGATCGGAGCTGTCACCACAGCAACCGGTGCCATCATCGGCGGGTTCGGCGAAGCCGGGCCGACTCATCAGCGTCCCTACGGTACCGCCCGGCGACACGACCTTGATGACGAGATCGCCAATCCAGGTGTGCTCAGCTGTGATGCTGACGTCGACGTCGGTAATCTCCTGACCATTATTCGGGTCGGGCACGGTCCGACAGACCATCGATCCGATCGTGCCGTTGTAAGTGTCATCGGGGATAGCTACGCATCCGGTACGTGGCGGCAACGGATTTGCTACGGATTCCTTGACTCCTTCCTGGGCGGGACCCGTACGGCGTGCGTTCGGGTCCTGAGCAAGGGCGGGTGCGGCGAAGAGGGAGCAAGCCAGCAGCAGCCCCGGGACGATCCTGAAATGGTTTTTCACGTAACAAATCCCCAGCAAGTGTGCGAAATCACTGCCGAGTCTAGCCCAGCCTCCATCACGTGCTCAAGGATTTCGACACCGGAATCTAGCCCGAATATTTCATAAACCTACTACTGCGGCCGCCAATCATCACGTCGTGGCGCGATCTGCTCCCGTTTGCCGGCTCAACGTAGAACAAACTACGCCTTCACCGTCAAACGGTCCGCGGACCGCACCACGACACGCCCTTAGCGGCCTCGCTACGCAGGTTCATGAAACATCCGGGCTAACGGCGGCTGAATTGGGAGAGCGCTGCCCGCAACAGCGGAGCGAAGGAGACCAACGCGGCGTCCAGATGCGCATGGATCTCTTCCATCGTGATGACTTCCTGATCACCGCAGCCGGCCGCCCAATTTGCCACCATGGCCAGGCAGGCGTAGCTCAGCTCCAACTCGCGCGCCAGGGCGGCCTCGGGCATCGAGGTCATACCCACCAGCGTTGCTCCGTCGCGCTGCAAGCGCGCTACCTCGGCGCGGGTTTCGAGCCTCGGTCCCTGGGTGACCGCGTAGGTGCCACCATCGACCAGCGCGATGCCCGTACCGGCCGCGGCTTCCAGCAGGGCGCGCCGCAACTCGCGATCATAGGGCTCGCTTAAGTCGATGTGCCTTACCTCACCCGCCTCCTCGTCGGCAAAGCTCGATGCCCTGCCCCAGGTGTAGTCGATGAGCTGGTCGGGCACCACCAGCGCCCGCGGCGGGCAGTTCTCGGCGATGCCGCCGACCGCGTTGACCGCCAGTACCCGACGCGCACCGATCTCGCGCAGCGCCCACAGATTGGCGCGGTAGTTGACCCGGTGCGGGGCGTACTGGTGCCGCTCACCGTGCCGGGCCAGGAACGCGACGATCTGACCAGCCAGCCTTCCGATCCGGATCGGCGCACTGGTCGAGCCATAGGGCGTGTCCAGATCGACACTCTCGACCGATTCGAAGTCGGTCAGTTGATACAGACCGGTACCGCCAATGATCGCTAGAGTCGGGTTGTGCATGCTGAGGGCTGAGGGCTGAGGGCTGAGGGATAGTGCCAGCGGCCGGGGTCGCTTGCCAGCACAGGGAAAGAGCAGTCGGGAGTCGGGAGTCGGGAGTCGGGAGTCGGGAGTCGGGAGTCGGGTGTATCTCGCTTTTGCTGTTGCTCCTCACGGGCTACTGGAACTGGCAACTGGAACTGCTGCAGACACTGGCTACTGGAACTCGCTTCGGGAACTGGCCACTGGAACTCAGCCGCACGCTATGCTCCGCTCGCCATCGCGCTGGGGACGCCTGCACGGCATGGATTCGGCTGTTGCCCTGATCTCGATCTCGCTGCTCTATCTGGGCAGCCTGTTCTACATTGCGTACTGGGGCGACCGCAGGCCCCAGTTGCTCGCCCATCCGCGCTTGCGGCGCTGGATCTACAGTCTGGCGCTGGCGGTGTACTGCACGACCTGGACCGTCTACGGCGCGGTCGGCACGGCGTCGGCGCAGGGTTGGGCCTATCTGCCGATCTATCTGGGTCCACTGCTGGTCTGGCTGCTGATTCCGACCCTGTTCGAGCGGCTGGTCCTGATCAGTCGGCAGCAGAAGACCGCGTCGATCGCCGATCTGATTGCGGCGCGCTTCGGTCGCTCGTCGGGACTTGCGGCACTGATCTCGGCCATCGCCCTGCTCGCGGCCATTCCCTACATCGCGCTGCAGCTCAAGGCTATCTCGATCAGTCTGGGGGTGATGCTGCCGGATCTGCAGATGGGCCGGGAAGCCGGCTTGTGGCGTGACAGTGCGCTCTACGTGGCAGCCATTCTGGCCTTGTTCGCGGTGCTGTTCGGTACTCGTCGGGTCAGCGCAACCGAACAGCGCCCCGGGCTGATCCTGGCCGTCGCGGTCGAATCGGCGGTGAAGCTTGTCGGCCTGTTGGCAATCGCAGCCCTCGCGCTGATCAGCAGCGACGGTTGGCCCAGCGCTCCGCAAGTGCCGAGCTGGCAGGGTGAGAGCCTGCTATCCATCGCCTTCCTGTCGCAAACGATGCTGGCCGGGCTCGCGATCATTTGCCTGCCGCGGCAGTTTCACGTCACCGTGGTCGAGTGCACCGATCCGGCCGACCTGCCCAGCGCGCGGCGGATCTTCATCGGTTATCTGCTGCTGGTGAGTCTGGCGGTGCTGCCGATCGCCTGGACCGTGATGCCGCAGGCGCCGGCCGGCGTTTCGCCCGACAGCTACGTGCTGTGGCTGCCGCTGAGTCTGGATCAGCACTGGCTCGCGCTGCTCGCCTTCATCGGCGGGTTGTCGGCGGGGACGGGCATGGTCATCGTCGCCTCGGTAGCGCTGTCGACGATGGTCAGCAACGACTTGCTGATGCCCGCCCTGATGCGGGTCAAGCTGCTGCGACTGGATCAACGCGGCGACCTTTCCGGGCTGGTGCTGGGCTTGCGCCGGCTGTCCATCCTGGGGCTCACCATCGCCGCGCTGATGTTTTATCGGCTGACGGACACGGGGGCCCAGCTGGCTTCGATCGGATTGATGGCCTTCAGCGCCGTGGCCCAGTTCGGCCCACCGCTGCTGGCTGCGCTGTACTGGCGGCAGGCGTCGGCCACCGGGGTCCGGATCGGGCTGAGCCTGGGCTTCCTGGCCTGGCTCTACACGATCATGCTGCCAGCACTGGCGGAAGCGGGGTGGACCGGCGGCTCGCTGATCAGCGACGGTCCCTTTGGCATCGCCCCGCTGGCGCCGACCGCGCTGCTCGGCCTGGACGGGCTCGATCCGATCACCCACGGCGTGCTCTGGTCAATGCTGCTGAATGTCGGCGGTTTGCTTTTTGGCTCGCTCCGCTTCCCGCCCAGCCTGGTCGAGCGGCTGCAGGCGGCGCCCTTCCTCGATCCCTATGCGCTGCGGATGGTCCTGCCGGAGCAGGTCGTGCAGCGGGTCACCCAGGGCGAGTTGAGCGAACTGGCATCGCGCCTGCTGGGCCCGACCGCGGCGAGGACCGCCTTTGCCGAACACGCGCGTAGCCAGGGGCGGGCCTTCGAGGCCTCCGCGCCGGCCGACCGTCAACTGCTGAGCTTCACCGAGCGTCTGCTGGCCGGCGTCGTTGGCACCGCCTCGGCGCGTGTGATGCTGACCTCGGCCTTGCGCGGCAGCGGTCTGGAGTTGGGTGAGGTTGTGTCCCTGCTCGATGACGCCAGTCAGGAACTGCGCTTCAACCGGGAGTTACTGCAGGCGACGATGGAGAACGTGGCTCAGGGCATCAGCGTGGTCGACAGCGGTTTGCATCTGGTCAGCTGGAACCAGCGCTATGCCGAGCTGTTCGATTTCCCCGACGGCATGGTTTATGTCGGCCGCCCAATCGCCGATCTGATCCGCTTCAATGCCGAACGCGGCGAATGCGGCCCGGGTGAGGTCGACGATCATGTCGAGCGCCGCCTGGCTCACATGCGCCGCGGCACCCCACACGTGGCCCAGCGGGTACGGCCGAACGGCACGGTGATCGAGATGCGCGGTCAACCGATGCC
>JBGTIE010000138.1:0-3118 GCA_041745855.1 Lysobacterales bacterium
CGGGAATCGACGCGCCGGCCAGACCGGACAGAAACAGCAGCGACGACAGCAACAAGGCTCGCATGACTTACCCCTTCGGCAGCGATGCATCTCCCGGTAGCGCGACCAGTCTGGCATGCAGTGCGGAAGCGCTGAACGCGCAAAGGTCGACGCGTGGACCGCGGGTTGAATCGGGTAGCTCGCTGCCGCGACACCACCCTGCAGCCCGCGTCCGACCCTCAGCGCAACGCTCAGATGCTGACAGTCACTGCCACCGGCAAATGATCGGACAGCGTCAAGGGTAGCGCACGGCAATCGTCGACCTGCAAATCCTCGCTGACCAGCACGTGATCGATCGCGCGGCGCGGACGCCAGGAGGGAAAGGTCGGGGGCGCGCAGCCATCGGCGTGGCGCAGGCCACTGCGCTCGCGAAAGGCGGCGAAGTCGCGGTCCTCGGGGGCACAGTTGAAATCACCCATCAGGACCACCTTGCCGGCGTCCTCGACCAACTCGGAAATCAGCTCCCACTGGGGCTTGCGTGACTTGGGCCCCAGCGACAGATGGGCGATGATCACCGCCAGGCTGTGTTCACCCTCACCGACCCGCGCCAGCAATGCCCCACGGCCGCGGATGCGACCGGGCAGGGGATGGTCTTCGGCGTCGCCGATTGGCAGGCGGCTGAGCAGGCAGTTGGTGCTGTGCGCGATCGGACCGACCCGGCGATTGCCCTGCTGGGTCCAGAACGGAAAGGCCGCGGTCTCGGCCAGATAGCGCGCCTGGTTCAGGAAGCCGCTGCGCAAACTGCCGCCATCGGCTTCCTGCAGACCAACCAGGTCATAGTCCTCCAGCCACGGCACCAGTGCGGCCAGATTGCGCTGCTTGCCGGAATCGGGCCAGACGTGCTTCCAGCTGTGGGTCACATAGTCGCGATAGCGGCGCGTCGCATTTCCCGCCTGGATGTTGAAGCTGAGGATCCGCAGCCGTCGAGTCGGGGACGCCGTTGCAGCGCCCCCGATCGGTGCAGCGCCCTCAGGGAGCGGAAGCTTCAGCACTCGCCATCGCCCGACGCTCCTCGGTGGCACGCGCCACGAGGTAATCCATCAGTGCGAAGGCAGTCTGCTCGGTGCCGCCGGAACTGGCTGTGTCAAAACGGTACTTGCCGTCGACGATGACCGCCGGCGTGCCACGCACGCCGTATCGCGGAACCAACGCCACGGCCCGTTTCAGCTTGGTTTCCACGGCAAAGGAGCCGGCCGTCTGCTTGAAGGTCTCGGGCTTGACGTCGTACTTGGCGTAAAACGCGGCCAGATCATCCAGACTGCGGATCTGCTGGCGCTCGACGTGGAGCGCATTGAACAGGTCCATATGGCTGGCCTCGAGCACCTTCAGCGTCTCGGCGGTGTAGAAGGCGCGTGCATAGAATTCATAGGTCGGATTCCACGCCGCGGGCATGTACAGCACTTCGACATGGTCCGGCTTGCGTGTCTGTTTCCAATTGGCCAACTGGGGCTCGAAATTGGCGCAATGGACGCATGCATAGGAGAACACTTCCAGCACTTCGATCTTGTCGCCGGTGACCGGGGTCTGCGGCGGATTGACGCGGAAGTAGTGCTTGCCTTCCTCCCATTGCGACTGCACGCCCTGCGCACAGGCCAGCGGTACCCACAACAGCGCAAACAGACCCAACATGATACGACGCATGAACTTTGACTCCCGTTCGAGGATGAACTCCCAGCAGGCCGCAGATTGCCACGGCGCGCCTGAAGATGCGTTGAAGACTGGTCGGAAGGTGGTCCTCTGCGCCCCGGAATTCAAGCGCTGGCGGCAAGTTTAGGGTCAGTCGGTGGCCGGCTCAGGATGAAACGAGTGGCAGGCCGGTCGTCAGCCCCGATCAGCGGCCGTGCAGACCTTCCAGGTAAGAGGCCAGTGCCTCGATTTCGCCATCGCTGAGTTCGGCCGCCACCTCGGCCATCGCGACCACGCTGCCTTCGGCATCGCCATAGACCGCCCCATCGCGATAGCGCCGCAGCATCGTGGCAGTGTAGGCCGCATGCTGGCCGGCGATGACCGGATAAGGCACCAGCGGATTGCCCTCGCCGGTCGGGCCATGACAGGCGATGCAGGCTGGCAGATCGCGCGCGCTGTCGCCGCCACGATAGAGCCGCTGACCGATCGCAACCATGCTGTCGTCGGCGATTCCGGGCGTCAGTGTCAGAGTCGCGAAATGAGCGCCCAGATCGAGCATGTCCTGCTCGCTCAGGACCGAGGCAAAGCCGGCCATGATCGGGTCTTCGCGTTCGCCCGACTTGTACAGCGCCAGATGGCGGGCGGTGTAGGCGGCGTGCTGGCCGGCCAGCTTGGGATATTGCGGATCGGCGCTGTTGCCATCCATCCCATGACAGGCGCCGCACACGGCTGCCTTTGTAGCACCGGCCTGCGCGTCACCGGGCGGGAACGAGGCAACACCATCGGCCGCCACCACGGCCGAGGCGGAAAACAGGGCCAGCAAGCCAGCGATCAATCGCGCGCGCATGTAGAAAATCCTTTGAAGTTCGGACTGCTAAGGTGCAACTAGGCCAAGGCAAGGACCGCTGCCCAGCCCGATTTTATAGCAGTGGGGCGAGAAAGGGGTCAAGGAATGCAGGGTGGGTCTGGTGCGAGTCGAGTGGGCTTGGCGCATCAGGGCTCAGGGCCCAGGGCCCAGGGCCCAGTTGGATTGGTTGCATCAAGGGGCCGCCGAAGCCGCACTTCTGGGCCCTGGGCCCTGGGCCCTGGGCCCTGCTCTTCAAACCTCCCGCAACACCCTCCGCACCTGAGCCAGATTGCGGCGGCTTATTTCCAGTTCAACGCCGCTGCGCAGGCAGGCGTGGACGCCCTGCTTGTTGCGCCGCAGTCCGGCCAGTTCGGCAATCGCGACCAGGCAGTTGCGGTGGACGCGCAGGAAGTGATCGGGGAAGCGCTCCTCCAGCGACACCAGCGAGTCTTCGATCAGGGCGACCTGCCTGGCGGTGTGGACTTCGACGTATTTGGCGTCGGCGAGCAGGTAATGGACTTCGCGCAGCGGAATCAGCCGAATCTCACCGCGGATGCGCGTTTGCAGATGCGGGTCGCGCGCGTTGCCGCCGCCGCCACCGAGCTG
>JBGTIE010000139.1:0-7173 GCA_041745855.1 Lysobacterales bacterium
TGTCGAACCGGTCGCCACATTGGCGCCCGCGCCGGACCCGCTCAGCCAGCCCGATCCAGCGGTGGCCCCCGATGACAGCAGCGTCAGCGCGCAGGATATCTGGGGCGCCCCGGATACCGACCCGGCGGCTGATCCGGCCGACGTAGCGGCAGCGGACGACGTCGTGCAGGACGATCCCCTGCAAGGCGATCCGGCGGCCGACGACAGCACCACAGATCCGGTCGCTCAGGACACGACCACTACCCCGGCGGCGACCCAGCCGGTGCCCGATCCGGTGGCTACCCGCCCCGAGCCGGTCACCGCGCCGGAGCCGGCCAAGCCGTGGTACCAGAACTACTATCTGCTCGGTGGCGCGGCCGCCGCGGTGCTGGCTTTGTTGGGTCTGGCCGCGAGTCGGCGACGCAAGAGCGCCGAGGACGAGGGCTTCGACACCCGCGATGACAGCGACGACGCGGTCGACTTCGGTATACCCACATCGGCGGCGGCGCATGCAGCGGCTGATGACGGCGATTTCCTGTACGAGTTGCAGAGTCGGTTGAGCGCCGATCCGTCCGACCTGGACGCCCATCTGCAACTGCTGCGCCATCTCTATGCGCAGGGTGACGAGGCCGGCTTCGAGCACGCGGCACAGGCGATGTTGCCCCATGTCGACGACCAGTCGGGGCCGGAATGGAGCGAGGCGCGTTCCCTCGGCGAGGCCCTGCTGCCGGGCAATCCGCTGTTTGCCGCACCGGACAACTTCGGCTTCGACGCCACGTCCTTCGACGACACGCCGACGGCGGAATCCGAAGCGCCTGGCGCTGCTGACGATGGCCTGAGCTTTGACGATTTCGACGAACCCGCAGCCACGATGGAAGCACCCGCGCCAGATTTCGATCAAGCCCCGGCACCGGCCGCGGCGTCGGCGGGCGCGCCGGAATCACTCGATTTCGATTTCGACTTCGACAGTCCGACCCAGGTGATCCAGCCGGTCAAGCCCGTCGCGGAGCATGCGTCGGACGATCTGGAATTCGATTCCACGCCCGAGTCAGCGGATCACGAGCCGGCGGCACTGACCGGTTCGGCTGCGGCCCAGGCGGACTTTGGAGCCTCGCTGGACGAGCAATCTGCAGCGCATGAGCGGGCTCAGTCCGGAACCGACGAATTGGGCCTGTCGTCGATGGACTTCGACTTCAGCGCCGACAGTGAGGTCAAGAGGCCGGAGGTCGTGGATCTGGCCGACAGCGGCAGCGACCGCGATGATGACCTGTCCTTCGATCTCGAACCGCCGACGCCGGCGCCGATCGAGGCAGCGCCTCCGGCAGCGGTGGTGGACGATCAGGACGAAGATGACTTCCTGGATCTGGATTTTGGTTCGCTCGGCGAGAGTGACGCGGTCGGGACCAAACTTGATCTGGCCCGTGCCTACATCGACATGGGTGATCCGGAAGGTGCGCGGAGCATGCTTGAAGAGGTCATCGCGGAAGGCAATTCCGGGCAGCGCTCGGACGCCGAGAAGCTGATGGCCGGTCTGGGCTGAGCGTCAGCGGCGATACCCGGGCTAAAAGTCTGATTGATCAACTGGCCGCCGGGAGGCGGCCAGTTGCTTTTACGGCCCGCTCAGCTCCGCTTTCCAGTAATCTGCGCCCCCGTCGTCGAACCGTCATCGTCGCGATCGTCATGAGCTCTTACTCCCGACTCCCGACTCCCAACTCCCGACTTCAAGCTTCTGACACCAGGGTGAACCACGTCCCGATGCCCCCGACCAAAGGGGCCCCAACATGAGCTACCGCGTCGCGCTAGGCGTCGAGTACGACGGCACCGATTATCTGGGCTGGCAGCAGCAGCGCCACGGCGCGACCGTTCAATCCACGCTGGAGGCGGCGTTGAGCCGCGTGGCCGACGAGCCGATCACGGCAGTGTGTTCCGGGCGCACCGACACCGGTGTTCATGCGCGTTGCCAGGTCGTGCATTTCGATGCCGTCAACGAACGCAGCGAGCGTGCCTGGGTGCTTGGCGGCAACAGCCAGCTGCCGATGGCCGTGGCAGTACTGTGGGCCCGTCGAGTTCCCGATGATTTCCATGCGCGCTTCTCGGCCCGCCAGCGTAGCTATTGCTATAGGCTGCTCAACCGGCCGGTGCGGCCGGCGCTGGATGCCCGCCAGATTGCCTGGGAGCGACGGCCATTGGCTTTGCAGCCAATGCGGCAGGCCGCGGCCAGCCTGCTCGGCGAGCACGATTTCAGTGCCTTCCGCACGGTCCATTGCCAGGCGCCGTCGCCGATCCGCACCCTGTATCAGCTGGACATCTGCCAGCAGGAGGACGTGATCGAGTTCAGGCTCCGGGCCAACGCTTTCCTGCACCATATGGTCCGCAACATCGTCGGTTCGCTGTTGGTGGTCGGTCGGGCCGAGCAATCGCCCGACTGGCTGGCCGGAGTATTGGCTTCGCAAGACCGAACGCGCGCTGGCCCGACCGCCTCGCCATCTGGTCTGGTCTATATCGGGCCACGCTATCCGGCCCGGTGGGGCCTGCCACCCGTTGTCTGTCTGTCTGAGTAGAATCGATGCGTACCCGAATCAAGTTCTGCGGCCTGACCCGTCCCAGCGATGTCGATCGGGCAGTCGATCTGGGCGTTGACGCGCTCGGCTTCGTCTTCGTGCCCGGCAGCCGGCGGTGCCTGCAGCCGTCGGATGCCGAGGCGCTGATCGCGCGGGTACCGGCCTTCGTCAGCGTGGTTGCCTTGTTCGCCGACGCCGAAGCAGCGCAGATTCGCGCTGTGCTCGCGCGCATGCGCGTCGATCTGCTCCAATTTCACGGCAACGAGGCGAACATCGACTGCATCGGCCATGACCGGCCCTTTGTGAAGGCGCTTGCGATGGGCGATGATGCAGCGCTGACGCAGGGCCAATCCTTTCCGCAGGCACTCGCGCTGTTGCTGGATGGACATGGTGGCGACCAGATGGGCGGCCAGGGCAAGGCCTTCGACTGGTCCAGGGTGGAGGCCTTGCGCGGGCAGCGGCTGATCCTGGCAGGCGGCCTGGACAGCACCAATGTGGCATTGGCCATTGCCCGTGTGCAGCCCTTCGCGGTGGATGTAAGTTCAGGGATCGAGTCGGCGTCGGGCGTCAAGGACGCGGCGCGCATGGAGCAATTCGTCAAGGAGGTGGAGCGTGCAGATCGACAGTGCAGCAAGTGAACAGGTGCAACAGCCGACCAGCGATGAGGTCCGCTTCGATGGCGTGAGTCAGCCGGACGCGCGCGGCCATTTCGGGCCCTACGGCGGGCGCTTCGTTTCCGAGACGCTGATGGCGCCGCTGCAGGCCCTGACCGAGGCGTATCTGCATTATCGCGACGATCCGCAGTTCCTGGCCGAATTGCAGGCCGACCGGCGGGACTACGTAGGCCGGCCCTCGCCGATCTACCACGCCGAGCGACTCAGCCGGGAGGTCGGCGGGGCACAGATCCTGCTCAAGCGCGAGGACCTCAATCACACCGGCGCGCACAAGATCAACAACACCATCGGCCAGGCGCTGCTCGCCAAGCGGATGGGCAAGACCCGCATCATCGCCGAGACCGGCGCCGGTCAGCATGGCGTGGCCAGCGCGACCGTGGCCGCCCGGCTGGGGCTGGAATGCGTGGTCTACATGGGCGCGGTTGACGTCCAGCGGCAGGCGATCAACGTGTTCCGGATGAAGCTCCTCGGCGCCACCGTGGTGCCGGTGACCAGCGGTTCCAAGACCCTCAAGGACGCGCTCAACGAGGCGCTGCGCGACTGGGTCAGCAACGTCGACGACACCTTCTACATCATCGGTACGGTTGCCGGTCCGCATCCCTACCCGATGATGGTGCGCGATTTCAACGCGATTGCCGGCATCGAGGCGCGGGCGCAGATGCTCGAGCGCTACGGTCGACTGCCCGATGCGCTGGTTGCCTGCGTCGGTGGCGGCTCGAATGCAATCGGGTTGTTCCATCCCTTCATTGGCGATCGCGAGGTCGAACTCTACGGCGTCGAGGCGGCCGGACATGGCCTGGCCAGCGGCCAGCACGCCGCCTCGCTTAGCGCCGGCCGGCCCGGTGTGCTGCATGGCAACCGCACCTACCTGCTCAGCGATGCCGCCGGTCAGATCCTGCAGACCCACTCGGTCAGCGCTGGCCTGGACTATCCCGGCGTCGGCCCCGAGCACGCCTGGTTGAAGGACACCGGCCGCGCCCGCTATGTGGGCATTACCGATGACGAGGCGCTGGCCGCCTTCCATCGGCTGTGTCGCACCGAGGGCATCATCCCGGCCTTGGAATCGGCCCATGCGATCGCCTATGCGACCAAACTGGCGGCCGAACTGCCCAAGGACGCGCAGGTTTTGGTCAACCTGTCCGGACGCGGCGACAAGGACGTCCAGACGGTCGCCAATCTGGAGGGCCTGTCGCTATGAACGGTCGTATCGAGGCGCGCTTTGCCGACCGTGCGGATGAGAACCGCTGCCTGCTGATCGCGTTCCTGACCGCCGGCGATCCCGATCCGTCCCTGACTGCGCCGGCCATGCACGCGCTGGTCGACGCCGGTGCCGATCTGCTCGAGCTGGGGATGCCTTTTTCCGATCCGATGGCCGACGGCCCGGTGATTCAGCAGGCGAGCGAACGGGCATTGGCCAAGGGCGTTGGCCTGGCCCATGTGCTGGAGGCCTTGACCACCTTTCGCCGCGCCGATCCGACCACTCCGGTGGTGCTGATGGGCTATCTGAATCCGCTGGAACAGTACGGACTGGCAGAATTTGCCGGCGAGGCCGCGGCCGCCGGCGCCGATGGCGTACTGATTGTCGATTGCCCGGCCGAGGAACTTGATACCAGCAAGGCGGCTCTGGACGCAGCCGACCTGCGCCAGATCTTCCTGGTCGCGCCGACCACCTCCGATGAGCGCATCGATCGGATCTGCGCCAGCGCCAGCGGATTCATCTATTACGTATCCTTGAAAGGCATCACCGGTGCGGCGAGCCTGGCTGCTGATGAGGTCAGCGCGGCGGTGACAGCGCTCAAATCGCGTGCTTCGATCCCGGTCGGTGTAGGCTTCGGCATCAAGACGCCGGCACAGGCGGCGGCACTGGCCGTCAGCGCCGATGCGATCGTGGTCGGCAGCAGTGTCGTGGAAGCCCTGGCGCTGGCAGACGATGAAGCCGGTGTGGTGCGGGCCAGCCGGTCCGTACTGGAACCCTTGCGGCAGGCCATCGACCGCGCCCGGGGTTGAGTGAGAATATGGAGTATTCATGAGCTGGTTGCAGAAACTCATGCCCGCCCGCATCCGTACCGAAGGTGGCAGCAAGCGCGCCGTGCCGGAAGGGCTGTGGGAAAAGTGCGAGAAGTGCGCTGCAGTGTTGTACCGGCCGGAGCTGGAGCGCAACCTGCGGGTCTGCCCGAAGTGTGGCAATCACATGGCGATCGGCGCGCGCGAGCGGCTGGCGCAGTTCCTCGATCCGGCCAGCGGGCAGGAGATCGGGGTCGAGCTGCAGCCGCAGGACCTGCTCAAGTTCCGTGACTCCAAGCGCTATCGTGATCGCATCGTGCAGGCGCAGAAGGATACCGGTGAGCGCGACGCGCTGATCGCCGAGCAGGGCACCCTGTATGGGCGCGGCATCGTCGCGGCGGCTTTCGAATTCCGCTTCATGGGCGGCTCGATGGGCTCGGTCGTGGGCGAACGCTTTGCTTTGGCCGGCGAGCGCGCCGCCGAGGAACGGCTGCCCTTCGTGTGCTTTTCAGCCACCGGCGGCGCGCGGATGCAGGAGGGTCTGTACTCGCTGTTGCAGATGGCCAAGACTGCCGCGGTGCTCGCGCGCCTGCGCGAAGCCCGGGTTCCGTTCGTCTCGGTGCTGACCCATCCCACCACCGGCGGCGTCTCTGCCAGTCTGGGCATGCTCGGCGACCTGATCCTGGCCGAGCCCGGAGCGCTGATCGGCTTCGCCGGGCCGCGCGTGATCGAACAGACCGTACGCGAGACGCTCCCTGAAGGCTTCCAGCGCAGCGAGTTCCTGCTCGATCACGGCGCGCTGGACCAGATCGTCGATCGGCGCCAGATGCGCCGGCGGGTGGCCGATCTGCTGGGCATGCTGATGCAGCAGGGGCCGCTGCCGGCCGCCAGCGCCGACGAAACCGAGCCGACCAACGAGCCGGTTTGAGCGACCCACCCGGATGCATCGCACGGTCGAGTCCGGCACCCTCGCCGACTGGCTGAGCCGACTGGAACGGCGCGGCCAGACGCCGATCGTTTTGGGCCTGGAGCGAATTGCCGCGGTGGACGCCCGCTTGCGTGAGGCCGGTGTCGATCGGCCAGTGGCAGGATCGGTGCTGACCGTCGCCGGTACCAACGGCAAGGGGTCGGTGGTCGCCTATGCCGACAGCATGTTGCGCGCCTGCGGACTGCGCGTCGGCCGCTATACCTCGCCGCATCTGCTTGCCTTCAACGAGCGCATCGCGATCGACGGCGTGGCCGTGTCCGACGCGGCGCTGGTCGAGACTTTCGAGCGGATCGAGCAGGCCCGGGGCGAGATTGACCTGACCTACTTCGAGTTCACCACGCTGGCCGCCTTCGAGTTGTTCCGGGCCGCGGAGCTGGATGTGGCGGTGCTGGAGATCGGTCTGGGCGGCCGGCTGGACGCGGTCAACCTGATCGATGCCGACGTCGCGGTCATCACCAGCATCGGCCTGGATCATCAGGAATATCTGGGTCCCGACCGCGATGCGATCGGCTTCGAGAAAGCGGGCGTTGCGCGCGCCGGCAAACCGCTGGTACTGGCCGAGCCCGATCCGCCAGAACGGTTGCTGGAGGAGATCAAGCGTCGCGATGCGTGGTTGGTGATGGTCGAGCGGGATTACGGCTGGCTTGATGAGGTCGACGAGAGCGTCCGCCGGCCGAATCGATGCTGTCGTACCTATCGCAGCCCGATTGATGAGGAGTTGCCGCTGCCGGCGCCACCGCTTCCCGGGGCCCACCAGTGGGATAACCTGGCTACCGCCGTAACCGCGGTTCTGCTGTTGCCGCTGCGGCGGGAGTTGCGGCCAAAGAAGCTGCGCGCCGGGATAGTCGCAACCCGCCTGCCCGGCCGCCTGCAGCGCATCGAGGCGGCGGTGCCGGCCTGGCTGGACGTAGCCCACAATCCGCACGGCGCGGTGGCGTTGGCGAGTTGGCTGCAGAATTGCCCCCGA
>JBGTIE010000140.1:0-4459 GCA_041745855.1 Lysobacterales bacterium
GCGGGGGTGATGGTGCGGCTGTGGGGCGATCAGGACTGGCAGCTCGGTTTTGTCCGCGCGCTGACTCTGGTCGGCTGGTTGATGGCGCTGCTGGTCGTGCTCGGCAGTCCGTTTTCGCGGGTCCGGGTGCTGCTGGTGGCGGCGCTGCCGATCGCAGCGCTGGTGCTGGTGGTGCCCTTGCTGTGGCCTGAGCAGGCGGCTCCGCCGGCGGCGGAGAACTGGCGCATCCAGTTGCACGTGGGTCTGGCCCTGGCGGCCTACAGCATTCTGTCGCTGGCGGCCCTGCAGGCCGGCTTCTTGGGCTTGACCGACCTGGCGCTCAAGCGCCGCCGGGTCAGCTGGGAACCGGATTTCTTCCCGCCGCTGTCGAGCATGGACCAGATGCTGTTCCAGTTGATCAGCGCCGGCTTCATCCTGCTTACGCTGACCATCCTGACCGGCGCGCTGTTCATCGAAGACTGGTTCGCCCAGCACCTGATCCACAAGACCGTGCTCACCTTCACCGCCTGGCTGACCTTCGGCGCCCTGCTCTGGGGCCGCTGGCGCTACGGCTGGCGCGGCCTCAAGGCCGTCCGCTGGACCCTCGCCGGCATGGCCCTGCTGCTGCTCGCCTTCTTCGGCAGCAAATTTGTGCTGGAGTGGGTTTTGAGGCGGTACTAGCGAGGGCCCAGGGCATAGGGCCCAGGGCCCAGAAGGCGGCCGATGCCGCTCCTCGGGATCGGGGTCGGAATCGGAATCGGAATCGATCTATTACCCAGGCGGACGCGGACCGTGCAGCCACGCCGCGCAAACCATCGTCATCATCGCCGCTATCCGGTCGAGTTCGGGGGTACGCTCAGCCGGAGTAGTCGGACACCAGCCCGGCACACGGCTAGTCGTTCTGGGCCGATGCCCATGTCGTTGCCCATGAATCCGATTCCGATTCCGATTCCGACCCCGACCCCGACTTCACCACTGAGCCCTGGGCCCTGAGCCCTATGCCCTGGGCCCTCGGATTCATGCGGCCATCGAAGCGACGAGTACACTCGCCCTCAGACTTTGGTCCGCAAGACGCCCACCCCCACAATCTCCCATAATAGGCGGCTACCGCTCACCCCGCCTCGGAGATCTCCATGCTCGACAGTTTCGGCACGCGTGCCACGCTCAAGCTTGCTGACCAGACCTATCACTACCGCAGCCTGAAGGCGCTGGAATCGCAATACCGGGTCAGTCGGCTGCCGTATTCGCTGCGGGTGCTGCTGGAGAATCTGCTGCGCTTCGAGGACGGCAAGAACGTGACCGCGGCGGACATCGAGGCGGTCTTGAAGTGGGATCCGAAGGTCAAGAGCACGCATGAGATTGCCTTCATGCCGGCGCGGGTGGTGCTGCAGGATTTCACCGGCGTGCCCTGCGTGGTCGATCTGGCCGCGATGCGCGATGCGATGAACAAGCTCGGCGGTGACCCGCAGAAGATCAACCCGCTGATTCCGGTCGAACTGGTCATCGATCATTCGGTCCAGGTCGACAGCTTCGGCCTGTCCAACTCGGTCGACCTGAATGCGGTGATCGAGTCCAACCGCAACAAGGAGCGCTATTCCTTCCTGCGCTGGGGCCAGAAGAGTTTCGACAACTTCCAGGTCGTGCCGCCGCGCACCGGCATCGTCCATCAGGTCAATCTGGAGTTCCTGGCGCGCGTGGTGTTCTCGAACACCGTAGACGGTGAACTGCAGGCCTATCCGGACACCGTCTTCGGCACCGATTCGCACACGACGATGGTCAACGGCATCGGCGTGCTCGGCTGGGGCGTTGGCGGCATTGAGGCCGAGGCGGCAATGCTCGGTCAGCCCAGCACGATGCTGATCCCGGAAGTGGTCGGCTTCAAGCTGGTCGGACGGCTGCCGGAAGGCGCGACCGCTACCGATCTGGTGCTGACCGTGACCCAACAACTGCGCAAGTACGGCGTGGTGGAAAAGTTTGTCGAATTCTTTGGTGAAGGCCTGCGCGGCCTGCCGGTGGCCGACCGCGCCACCATCGCCAACATGGCACCCGAATACGGCGCCACCTGCGGCTTCTTCCCGGTCGATGCCGACACCCTGCGCTATCTGGCCCTGTCCAACCGCAGCGCCGAACAGGTCGCGCTGGTCGAGGCCTATTCACGCGCCCAGGGCACCTTCGACGAGTCCGGCTCGGCCGTGCCGGAATACAGCGCGGTGCTGGAACTGGATCTGTCCACCGTCAAGCCGTCGATGGCCGGCCCGAAGCGGCCGCAGGACCGGGTCCTGCTGGAAGATGTGCAAGCCGACTATCGCAAGCATCTGGCGCCGATGAGCGAGGCCCGCGCGGTCAAGGGCAAGGTGGCCCGACCCGGTCACGGTACGCTGCGCAAGGATGGCGCCAGTGTCGACATGAGCGACGGCAGCGTCGTCATCGCCGCGATCACGTCCTGCACCAATACCTCCAACCCGGCCGTGATGCTGGGTTCGGGCCTGGTCGCCCGCAATGCCGCGATGCGCGGGCTGAAGGTCAAGCCCTGGGTCAAGACCTCGCTCGCTCCCGGCTCGCTGGTGGTGACCGACTACCTCAAGCGCGCCGGCTTGCTCGATGATCTGGAGCAACTGGGCTTTTTCGTGGTCGGCTACGGCTGCACCACCTGCATCGGCAACTCCGGCCCGCTGCCGGAAGAGACCAGCGCCGCAATCGCCGAAGGCGACCTGGTGGCCGTGTCGGTGCTCTCGGGCAATCGCAATTTCGAGGGCCGCATCCATGCCGAGGTGAAGATGAACTACCTCGCCTCGCCGATGCTGGTGGTCGCCTATGCCATCGCCGGCACCATCGACATCGATCTGACCAACGATCCGCTCGGCACCGGCAGCGACGGCAAGCCGGTCTATCTGCGTGACATCTGGCCGACCAATCACGAGATCGCCGAGACCATCCAGTCCAGCATCAGCGCGCAGCAGTTCGCCGACAGCTACGAAGGCGTTTTCCGCGGCGACGAGCGCTGGCAGGCGGTGCAGAGTCCGGATGGCGATCTTTATCGCTGGGAGACCGGCTCGACCTATATCCAGAATCCGCCCTACTTCGAGGGCATGCGTATCGACACCAGCCCGGTCAGCGATGTGCGCGGCGCCCGCGCGCTGGCGGTACTCGGCGACTCCATCACCACCGACCACATCTCGCCCGCCGGCGCCTTCAAGGCCGACACCCCGGCCGGCAAGTATCTGGTCGACAACGGCGTGGAGCAGGCCGACTTCAACTCCTACGGCTCACGCCGCGGCGGTCACGAGATCATGATGCGCGGCACCTTCGCCAACATCCGCCTGCGCAACCAGCTCGCGCCGGGCACCGAAGGCGGCTTCACGACCCACCTGGACAGCGGCGAAGTCACCACGATCTACGACGCCTCGATGCGCTACCAGGCGGCCGGCACCCCGCTGATCGTGTTTGCCGGCAAGGAATACGGCTCCGGCTCCTCGCGCGACTGGGCCGCCAAGGGCACCTTGCTGCTCGGGGTAAAGATCGTCATTGCCGAGAGCTACGAGCGCATCCATCGCTCCAACCTGGTCGGTATGGGCGTGTTGCCGTGCCGTTTCGAAGACGGCGAGAACGCGGCCAGCCTGGGTCTCAATGGCCGCGAAGTGTTTGACTTCGAAGGCATCGGCGACGGCAGCGGCAAGTCCCTGAAGGTCACCGCCACGGCTGCGGACGGCAGCGTCAAGCACTTCAGCGTGCGGGTGCTGCTGGATACCCCGAAGGAAGTCGAGTACTACCAGCACGGTGGCATCCTGCCCTATGTGCTGCGCCAGCTGGCCGGCCAGCCCGATCCGGTGGCGGCGCAGGCGGCCTGAACTAGCCCGCAATCGTACGACCCGTGGTCGGGCTCAGGTGTCCGGCCAGGGTGTCCCGCCGAACGGAGGGCAACATCTCGCCGGCTGCGCCGTCGGCGGGCCTGTGGCCCTCGATTCGCCAGCAGGCTGGCTCCTACAATGGGCAAGCGCGTGCAACCACATCTTTTGACTCGCTCCCGGAAGGACACATGATGAACGACGCGCTGGTCGCCGAATTGCTCGCACTGCTCGAACTGGAACGGCTGGAGGACAACCTGTTCCGCGGCCAGAGCCGTGATATCGGCACCAAGTACGTGTTCGGCGGCCAGGTCCTGGGGCAGGCGCTGGCGGCGGCGCAGCGTACGGTCGAGGGGCGCTACGTTCATTCGCTGCATGCCTACTTCCTCAAGGCCGGCGACATCGAGGCGCCGATCGTCTATGAGGTCGACCGCGCCCGCGACGGCCGCAGCTTCTCGGCCCGGCGGGTGATCGCGATCCAGCACGGCCAGCAGATCTTCAACCTCGCCGCTTCCTTCCAGATCCCGGAAGAGGGCCTGAATCATCAACTCGGCATGCCGGAAGTGCCCGCGGCCGCCGACATCCAGCCGCCGCCGCAGCGCAGTGCCGAGGAACTGGAGCGGCTGCCGGCCAAG
>JBGTIE010000141.1:0-3810 GCA_041745855.1 Lysobacterales bacterium
GTAGGCCGACACCAGCCCGGCCGAACCGGCACCGATCACGATCAGGTTGAAGTCGAAGCGGCGCGGGCGCGCATGGCCCTTGTAAACCCGGCGCGCGTTCAGCCAGT
Organism: Lysobacterales bacterium; assembly: GCA_041745855.1. GTDB lineage: Bacteria > Pseudomonadota > Gammaproteobacteria > Xanthomonadales > SZUA-5 > JAWLAT01. The sequence continues at coordinate 108 of JBGTIE010000141.1, forward strand.
GGGTGAACCAGCGCATGATCAGCGGCAGCAGACCCAGCAGCGCGAAGGCCCCGATCAGGCCAGGTGACAGCACGTCGCCGGGCGTCTCGATGCGCGCCAGTTGCGTGCCCGCATACACGTACGCGATCGTGCCCGGCAGCATGCCGGCCTGGCTGACCAGATAGAACAAGCGGGTCTTCAACCCAGTCAGGCCGGCCAGCAAGTTGACCAGGAAGAACGGCACCGCAGGCACCAGCCGCAGCGTGAACAGGTAATAGGCACCGTCGCGTTCGATGCCGGCGTCAAATGCGCGCAGGCGATCGCCATACTTGCGTCGCAGGCTGTCGCGCAGCACGAAGCGCGACGCCAGGAAGGCCAGCGTCGCGCCGATCGAACTGGCGAACGACACCAGGATTGTGCCCTGCAGCAGGCCGAAGATCGCACCGGCCGCCAGCGTCAGGATTGCCGCACCAGGCAGCGAGACACCGGTGACCAGCACATACAGCACGAAGAAGCCGCCCGCAGCCAACCACGGATTCGCCGCGGTCCAGCCCTGCAGCGCATCCTGGCGTACCTTCAGACCTTCAAGGTTCAGTTCGGCCAGCAGCCCGCTGCGCCACAGCGCGAAGGCGACCACAGCGAGCACGATCACTACGATCCATCGAGACGAAAAACGGGGCATGCAGACTCCAGTGTGAAGATTGGCGGGTGGGGATCGGGCCCCAGATGAACTTGAAGAGTGCGCAAGGAGGCAAAAGGATTCGCGCCAGAACGATCTCCATGTGCGGCGATGGGGCATGTTTTCCTACAGATCAGGCCATGTCGACGTCACCTCGGCAGAACCTAAAGGCGCGCGTCGCAAAAGCTTCGCGGCTTATGTGGCTTGCCGTACCGAGGCTGCAGATGCGTCGCGTCAATCTAGGCCTTCGCTCAACAACGCTTGGCTTGAGTTGGGGCTGCGTGTTGACCAACGCAGGCCCGATTTGCCACGCAAGGAGATGAACATGCAAGACCATACTGCAGATTCAGCGCGGATCAACGTCAAAGCTGCACTCTGGGCCGCCCTCATTGCCGGCGCCGTATTCATGATGCTGGAAATGCTCATGGTGCCGATTTTCATGGATGGCAGCCCCTGGGGGCCACCGCGCATGATCGCAGCCATTGGCATGGGCGACGGCGTGTTGCCGCCGCCTGCGACGTTCGACGCCGGCATCATGATGGTGGCGATGCTTATCCACTTCAGCCTGTCCGTAATCTTTGCTTTCGCGTTTGCATTCATCGCACGAGGTCGAGCAATGGGCATGGCGATCGGCTTGGGTGCCGTTTTCGGCCTCGTCGTGTACTTGATCACGTTCTATGGCATGACCGCGTTTTTCCCATGGTTCGCCATGGCACGAGGCTGGGTTTCCATCGTTGCCCATGTCGCCTATGGCGCCGTGCTGGGCCTTGTCTATGCCGCGGTCGCAAGAGACAGACACACCGAGCGCCGGGCTTCTGGCCACGCGCAAGATTCACGCCCTTCCACCACCGGCTAACAATCGCGAGCGGTAACGTAGCTAACGCTGCGCGCGGCTGAGCTTCAATACACGCAAAGAGAACAACCATGACAGACATGCCAGAATCCGGAACACGCCTTGCCGATGTCACCGTGCCGCAGCTTGGAGGCGGCCAATTGCGCCTTGGGCATCCCGTGGACGATCACGACTGGCAAATGGTGGTGGTCTACCGCGGCAAGCATTGTCCGATCTGCAAGACCTACCTTGCGGAACTTAATCGCGTGGCGCCCGAATTCGCCAAGGCGGGTGTCGGTATCATCGCCGTATCCAGTGATCCAGAAGAGCGTGCCCGCAGCTTCACCGACGAGATCGGCGTGTCGTTCCCGATCGGCTACGACCTGAGCGTGGATCAGATGCGGGCACTTGGCCTGTATGTCTCGGAGCCGCGCTCCGCGGAGGAAACCGACCGCCCCTTCGCCGAGCCTGGCGTGTTCGTGATCAATGCCGACGGGCTGCTGCAGGTTGTGGACATCTCGAACGCGCCCTTCGCCCGACCGGATCTCGCCGGCCTCGCAAAAGGGCTGAAGTACATCCGCGACAACGACTATCCGATCCGCGGACGCCTTGCGGTCTGAAACGCCCGCAATACAGGCTGCAGCCTGGCCGCATCAATTCGCTGTGCTACTTAAGTGCGAGCTCGCCGAGAAAAACATATGACACTGAACAAAAAGCAGGAAGCACTCTGCGACGCCAACAAGGATGATTTTTCTGAGCTGTCGGCAGTTATCCTCAACTGCACCTTGAAGCGGCCGGAGGAGAAGAGCCACACCGACCTGCTGCTGTCGGTGTCTGCGGAGATCATGCGCCGAGCTGGCGTCACGGTCGAGGTGATCCGGCCAGCGGGAATGCCGATCGCCTTCGGCGTGCAGCCGGACATGACCGAACACGGCTGGTCCGAGGACGCATGGCCCGCCCTCTGGAAAAAGATCGCGGCCGCTGAAATCCTGATCATCGGCACGCCGATCTGGCTGGGCGAAGAAAGCTCGGTGTGCCGCCTGATGATCGAACGTCTCTACGCCATGTCTGCGATCCTCAACGACAAAGGCCAGAGCAGCTTCTACGGCAAGGTGGGCGGCGCCGTGATCACCGGCAACGAGGACGGCGTCAAGCACTGCGCAATGTCGATTCTCTACGCGCTCGGGCATCTCGGTTACACCATCCCCCCGCAGGCTGATTGCGGCTGGATCGGCGAGGCCGGGCCGGGACCGTCCTATGGCGACGACGGAATCGGGATCGACAACGACTTCACCCAGCGCAATACCACGATCATGACGTGGAACCTGCTGCACATGGCGCGGATGCTGAAGGAAGCGGGAGGATTGCCGAACCACGGCAACGACCGCAAGGCCTGGAAAGCCGGCTGCCGGTTCGGCTATGAGAATCCCGAACACAGGGCGTAGCGAAGGCAATGAGGATGACCAACAAGACAGCGACAAAGACGGCCTCAAGATGCGTTGGGAATAGCTGGGCAGCGGCACGCCGGTGGTGCTCGTCCACGGCGTTCCGGCCTCGCCGGCCCTGTGGCGTCACGTCGTGCCCCGGCTTGAAGGCTGCAGGCGCCTTGCTTGGAAGATAGTCGGCTACGGTGCCTCCATCCCGCAACGCGCGGAGCGTGACATCTCCGTTGCGGCGCAGGCGGCCTACCTCACTGGCTGGATGGCGCATCTCGGCCTCGAACCCGCCATTCTCGCCAGGCACGACCTCGGCGGTGGCGTCGTGCAGATCGGCCGCGTCCGCGATCGCGCCCGCTGCGCCGATCATTTCTACAAGATTGAGTACGGCGACCGCCTCGCCCGCGATCTTGCTGCAACGTTGCGCCGGACCGAAGACGGCAAGCACCTCACGCCGGAGGACTTCCCCAACAAGGCCCGACAGGCTTTTTGAAGAGAGAAAAGGCTCATTTGATGGCGTTCGATGTAGCGGTGCCCGGGGAGTCTCCGATCCCTCAACTTCATTGCCCGAAAAACTCACGTACCTTGGCCATGCCAAAGTGATAAGCCTGTGAGAGTTTGATTGTTGGCGGCATGATCAACGCATCGGGATCGACAACGACTTCGACCACAGCCGGCCCCGTCTCGTCCAGGGCTTGCGCCAGCGTCGCCGCAAGCTCCCCCGGCTCGGTGACGCGGAAACCCGCTGCGCCGAAGGCCCGCGCCAGCGCGACGAAA
>JBGTIE010000142.1:0-11694 GCA_041745855.1 Lysobacterales bacterium
CGAGGGACAACAGTGTCAGCCAGTCGAGACCATCACTGTTGGTGAGGACCTTGAAGGACGGATCCAACGCAACCCAGGCGTCGCCCTGCCGATGCCGTGCACCGCGTGATGGCACCAGATCGATCCACGCTTCCACCCAGACGTGTTCCAGCCGCAGGCGGGCGATGCCACCGCCAGCGGTGACCACCTCGAAGGGGACGCCGCCTTCGGTCAGCAACTCGGTGACCGCCTCGATCCGATCCACTCCGAACCACGGCAGCAGCTGGCTACGCTCAACTTCGATGTGACCTACCACGTAGCGTGTGTGGATGCCGGCTGAGCGCAACAGCGCCAGCAACAGGCTGGCCTGGTCGGTGGCGTTGCCACGCCTGCTCGCGAGGGTGCCGGCAGCGCCTTGCAAGGACCCGGCCGAAGGGACGAAGTCGATGTTCTTGCGCACCCATTCGAAAATGGTGACCGGAGCACCTCCCAACGCCTGGGCCTGCGCCTGGATGGTAGCGGTCTGCGGCGCGTCCAGGGTGGCGGCGAGATCGGCCGGACCAGGTTCACTGCGGGCCAGGCGCAAGGTCGGTGGCGGGCCCAGTGGAATCCGTCCCGGCATGCCGCGAAGGTCGCGCGTGGCGGCGCTGGATACGGCAGGCCGTAGCTGACTGTCGAGCCGCTGTCGAGCCGCCGCGCTGTCGCGATCACTCGCGGCCGGATTCGGACGCAGCAGTTCCAGATCGGACACGACGCGGGCCCTTGCCTGGGCGACGGCGTCCTCCGCGTCGCGCTGACGCCGGCTCAGTTCCGCCGGAGCTTCCGCCAGACGCAGCAGCAATCGACGTCCCTGATCGAGATCACGTTCCGCTGTCTCGGCCTGTGTCGCGTAGCGCTGGGCGTGGTCAATCAGCAACTGTTGCCCGGACAAACCCGGGGTGATCTGCGCCTGGAGTGGCCAGGCCAGCGTGATCGCGAGCGTGAGCAGCAGGTGGCGGGAAGCGTACATGCGCATCACGGCTGGCCTCCTTCGTAGCAGCCCATTGGGACGACATGGTTGAGCTGCATCATTCCGTCCCAGCTCACAGCAACCACGTTGCCCCATAGCACGCCCTGAGGCTGATTGATTTGGGCATTCGGCGCCAGCACGCTGCCTTCCACCGCAATGCCTTGCAAAATCAGCTGCGTTGCCTGCGGGAAGTTGAACAGCACCCGCTCACGGTGCGGAACGAGGCTCTGCAGGCTCATGTTGGTCAGCCCGCTTTGGCTGCCGGCAACGTTGAACAACACGCTGGCCCCATCGGGGACGTCCTGTACATCGAAAGTGTGCGCCTGCAACACCAGATCGCCGGGCAGCTCGAATACCTGCAGTGGACTCTGACCGTCACCGCGCAGGTACAGCCCGCCCCATTGCGAGGTCCAGGTGCCATTTGCCGTCAGCCCGGCCAGATGTTGGCTCGCCTGGCGCAGCCGATTGAACTCCCCACTGAAATCGAAGGGCAGTGCCGTGTTTCCGAAGAGCTGCTGATGCGGACTCAGTCCGTTGGCGACCGGCGCGCCGACCCCGGTCACGCTGCCTCCGGCGACGATATCGCCGAAGTACACCCGACCCGACGGGAACACGATGTCCGCACCGGCGAGCAGGGAGGCACCGCTGTAGTCGGCAGGTAACTGATCACCGATGCTGTAGTGGATGAGATTGATGTGACCACCGGCGGCGAGCGCGCCTTGCACATCCGAACTGGTAGCGCTGTAGTCACCAAGGAAGAAGCCGTTGAAGTCTTTGGCAATTCCGAGCACGTCGCATAACCCTGCCGACGGCTGCCGTTCGCAACGTGCCCGTTGGGCCACTTCAAGTAGACGACTGATGCCAAGCCGCCATTGGTCATGTGGCACGCTGTCGATGCGGACGACCTCGTCCGCAGCGTCGATACACGCGGCGATCGCGGCGCCGGCATTTCCTGTGGCGAGCGCCGTGCGCGCGGCGATAAGCTTGTCGACGGCGCGATTTCTCGCCGCCGCTTCGCCACCGCGCAGCTGTGCGCCCTGCAGGTCAATGATCACTTCCTCGGCCGCCGCCTGCGGATCGCGGATCAGCAGCGGCAGACTCAGGTTGCTCAGTGGCCGCAACAGAGCGCCATCACGCTGCGCGAGAGCGCTTACGATCTCGGCCTGCGCCGGAGCGAGCGTCGACTGCACGGTCAAATCGAAGCTGCGCTGCTGCCCCGCGCCTAACGTGAAATCCCAGGTCGCCGATCCGCTATCCACTGTCGTGGGCGTGGGCGCGGCGTCGACTACCACAAGCGGCGCGCTCGCGCTACTGCGCAGTTGCAGGTCGACCGTGGCCGCCCGGTTCTCGACTTCTGTCGTCACCGGCACACGACTGCCGGCCGCGTGGTCAGCAGCGAGCGTGGTCGGCGCGACATGCAGCAAGGCCAGATCGAACAACGCTGCCGAGGCGGGCAGGACCGCGTCACGCTGAAGCACATTGACCAGATCGAAAGCCCAGATGAGCGCCCTGCCCTGGCCATAGCCATTGCTGATGATGGAAGGCGTCCCATCGAGGAAGCTTGCGAGCACCACACCAGTGGCGCTTTCCAGTCGCAGCGCGCGACCGTAGGTTGCTACATCAACTTCCGGGAACAGGCTGCCTGTCCCACGTAGCCATTGATCCGGATCAGGCAGATGGCCGCGATAACGATAGCCCGCGATCTCGTCAAGATGACTGGTGCGTTGATCATGAGACCCATCGATCAACAGACCATCGCCGCGATAGATCGTTTCGCGCAGCTCGTCGGCATCTGCCTCCGGCAGCTTTTCGGATCCGCCGCTGAGCCAGTAGCTGTTGTAGCGCCCGCAACGCAGCTCGTTCATGAAGTCATCAGCCGTCAGCACCACCTTGTGGTCGATGCCCAATTGACTCAGATACTGCTGCAGGAACAGCTGACGCTGCGCCGCGCAGGCGCCGGCGCCCGGATTGCTGCCGACGCTTTCCCCCGTTGCCCCGGGTTCGCAGCTGACCAGCACAAGCAGGCGGGCGTCGCGCTGCAGGAACATCCTCATGTCCACATCGACTGCCGGCGCCGTCAGGCTGAAACTGGCGGCAGACAGGCGTTGCCAGCTTCCGTCAACCTGGGCCAACAGGATGGCCTCGTAAGGCGCGGCGGTCGACCCGATCCATTCACGCTGTAGCGTATGGCTGGCTGCGCCGGCCAGGTCGATGGTCTCGCTCCACTCCTGCTGCAGACTTTGCGTGTCGAGACGGCGGACCTCCAGTCGGATCGGCAGTGCAGTCGCAGTCGAATTGCCGCTGTTGCTTACAGTGGCGCTGATCTGCACCGGCTGAGTGACTTCAGCCTGCACAGGCACGACTTCGACCAGACCACCGAGTTGCACGGCCAATACTTCGAGGTCGGCTTGCGCCAGTTGCAGATCCTGGCCATCCAAGCGGGCACGCAGGATGATTCGATACTGGCCTGCAGGAAGACTGCCCGGCGCCAGGACTTCGTTCCAGGACAATTCTGCGCCGGGCGGCAGATCCACGCTACGCTGCCAGCTTTGCACCACTGTGCCTGCATCCTGGCGAACGACCCGCAGTTCGAGTGGCAGCTCGATCGCCGGCAGGTTACCCGCATTGCTGACCGTTGCGGCGATCGCGACAGCTTGATCACGTTGCGCCTGTGGCGGATCAACCTGGAGGGTACCGTTAAGCACCACATCACCAACGTGCAGGCTCACCTGATCGAGCGCCTGCACCTGATCCGCCGGACTGGCCATCAGCACGGCAACATAGGGTCCGACTGCCACGCCGGAGGCCTGCCAGTTAACGCTCAGCTGGCGCGTTTGGCCTGCTGCGAAGTCATACTGGAACGGCCACTGAGCGATGACTGCCATCCCGTTGGCAGGATCGAGCACGCGCAGACTGAGCGGCATAGCGGTGATCCCCGCGCTGCTGCGGTTGTGCACTTCAGCACTCAGCAAAGTGGATTCGCCGACGCGCAACTGCGCTGGCTGCGCTTGCAGGTTGCCGCTGAGCGCGTCTACACCCTCCTCGGGTTCGACGAGGAAACTGACACTCGCTTCGCTCAGCTGCTCTCCGGATTCGTCGAACACGCGCTGCTGCACGCTGTAGAGCCCATCCGGCACCGCATCCAGATGCAGTCCGAACTCCAATACACGTTCGGTGTCAGGCTCCAGATTGGGCAGCAGTTGCTCGTCGCTCCAGATCAAACTGCCATCGGGCGCATACACCTGCTCGGTCACCGTCAAGCTAGCGAGGCCTTGATTGGCGCTCAGATTCCGCACCCGCGCGAATATCCGCACATCCGCACTGGTGGGATAGCGCGGCTGGTCGGTAGCGACCGACGAAGCCACCACGCCCGCGCCGTTGCCCGGCAGGATGACGAAGTCCGCGCGCGCCTCCGCCTCGATGACGCCCTGAGCATTGAGCACCCGCGCCACCACGCCGTAATCGCCGCTGCGGTGACTGCCCGTGTTGAATGGCGGTTGCAGAGTGTAGATTTCAAGCGCCGGGAATACTTCCGGCCGATCGATCAAGCGCACGACTTCGACCCCTGCATCGTCGACCACCAGCACCTGCAGCTGACCCTGACGATTGACGGCATCGTCATTGTTGAGCGTGACTTCGATTGCTACCGGCTCCTGCTGGTGATAGCTGTCACGATCGGTGCGCACATCGATACGCACCAGATCTTCCACCTGGACCAGCGGCACCTGCACAGGCATTCGCTGCGGCTCAGGCAGGAAGCTGTTGCGGAACTCGATCCAGGAGTCCAACGCCAGCGGCCGCTGTTCACCACGCTGCAATTCACTCAGTGCCGTCATGAAGCGCACGGTTTCGCCGCTCTGAGTGACGTCCGCGAGGGTCCAGATCAGCTCGATGCTGCCGTCGGCGTGTTCGATACGCTGGCTGAAGGGCGGATCGAAGGCACTGTGCGGCTGCCCGGGTGGCAGCAACACGTGTAAATCCATGTCCAGCGCTCCGCAATGGACTGGCATGCGGAACATGCCCTGGCGGTTGTCGGCGAAGATGTGGGTGAACAACAGGAGCTGACTGGCAAAGCGGTCGTAAACGATGAAGTCGATGTCGATGATGTTGTGGCTGACGACACGGCCATTGAACACCGGGCCGATCTCCCCGCTGACGCCGGAGAGTTGGGCAATTGTGTATTCCTCGCCGTTTTGACCAACTCGTGGGTAGGTGATGGGTGTGAAATACAGCCCTTCACCGCAGGTCCCGGCGATATTGAAGCCCTCATACTCAAAGTTGGCGTCGCTGAGGACGCTGCTGACCTGCCGCGCAGAGTCGATCCGCAGCACGCGATTGCTGTGCTGCTGAACGTAGAGGTTGCCGAAGCCGTCGCGGGTGATTCCGTAAGGGCTGCCGGATGGAAGGTCAACGTAGTGCTCCAGACCCGACCCTTCTCGCCAGCGATGAATGTCCTCCCCGACCAGCAGATAGATCTGGTCGGACGCATCGATGGTGATGGACTGGATTGGGTCCAGCATCTCGACCAGGACCTCGGCTTGACCCGCCAGGTCGTAGCGCCGCAACTGATATCGCGCGGGGCTGCCGGAGGGCCGGGTAACCACATACGCGCGCTGAAGTCGATCGATCGGTATTTCCCCAATGAATGCATGCATCAGATCCGATGTCACGAACTCGCCTGTCGCAGCACCCAAAGGGGCCCGCCGCAATCTATTGCTTACTCGATACCAGACGGCGCCACTGGCGTCTGCACCCATCGCTTCCGGATACACCGAGTCGGGCACGATCAACTCCAGCAGACTGGTGTCGACGCGTGAAAGACTGCGGAAGTCGGCTCCACGCAGCTGGATGTGCGCCGCAATGTCTTGAACACCCGGTGCGGTGCGGGCTGGAACCGCGTCGAACACCGCCTGCGCTGCCGGTCCGACATAGAGTCCCGACGCGGCACGTCCTTCCACGATGCTGTCGAGCGACTTGACTACGACATCGTATTGCCCGCTCACATGAGGCGCCCACTCACCAAAATCGATGCTTTGGATGCCTTCGACGCCGAAGCTCTGGTGTGGCCGCTGAACGCGGTGCACGACTGTGCCGGCGGCAACCTGAGCCATAGGCTCGCCCAGGTCGACCTCGAACACGCGGTGACCATTGAAATCAGCAACCAGCACGCGACGTTGATCCACACGGGCCAGATGACTCTGGCCTATGCCCGTCCAGGTACGCCGTGACCAACGCCCATCACCGATCAGGGAATAGATTGCCGTAGCGCCGCTCACCGCCAACCGATCATCACTCATCATCACCATCGAATAGACCGTGCCCAGGCTATTGGTGATCAGGCGATAACCCTGTTCGTCCAGTAATCCTACGCCTTGCATGTTCGAATCCAGCGTATACACCTGGCCGCGGCTGTTGACCGCCAGATCGACCAAATGGACGATGCCACCGCTGAACAGGCGCAGGAAGTCGCCATCGCGGCGCAGTACCTCTCCCGAGTTGGTGACCACGAAGATCGCACCACCTGCCGCACTGAGTCGCATTCCCGCGCCGACAGGCACTGCGTCGGGCTGTGCAACAACACTGGGCTGAAGATCGCCGTCGTATACCAACAGCGAGCGATCCTGGCCCCGGAGACCATAGATCAGGCCGTCCGCGCTCCGATCCAGCGCAGTCAGGCTGCGGATTCTTCCAACGACCCGAGACTGAAGACCGTCGACATCGATTTCGACCTGCACGTTCGATCCGCCTACAAGCCATCGCCCATTTTCTTGCTGGACAAAGCTCGTACCATTGCGAAAGGGAGCGAGTTGGACCAGCGGCTCACCGGCCACATCGATCCGCACCTCGTTAGTCGATGAGTTCGCCGCAAGCCAACTGCTATCGCGTATATCGAATGAACGGTACTCCCCATTATTCCAGCCTTGCGCGGTCCAAACCGGGACGGCTGGCACGTCCGCGCTGACCTCAAACAGTCCATTTACAGCGCTGACAACGATGCGGCCCGAGGCATCGCTCCTGACCCGTTGAAAATTGGGGAGATCACCGCCAACGCGAAGAAGATGACCAGCTTGAAGGCGGGTGAGCCTGTACTGAACATCGGTGAGCCATATCGCCCCGTTAGCTGCAGCTATTGACAAGGGCGTCCGAGGAAGCTCGACCATCTCCCGCACGTCGAAATCGCTGTCGCGGAACTGAAAGCGTCGGGCTGTCGTAAACCAGTCGAGCATCCCATCGGACCGAACTGCCAGCAAATTGGATCCCGGAGCAACCGGGCCAACGTTGATCGTATTTCCCGACCCATCCCGCGTGAGAACCTGGCTGATCGAGCGCCACCACAGCCTGCCGTCATGGGCGTTTAACAACGTACCCGAGCTTGAAAAAAGTTGCGTCGTACGGTTTTGAACAAGGAAAATTTGGGCCCCGATCTGGACATACGGAATTCCGTGCTCATCTAGCGTCACGGAGCTGATAAGTGTATTCAGCGGAGAATCGACAAGTGGCTCCGAGACTTGTAATTGGGGGTTGTATCTGACCAGTGTCCGGTCGCTATGTTGATAGATGATTTCACCACCTGCATCCACCGCCAGCGCCCTGAGATGGCCCGGCAGGCCCCCAGCGATACGTTCGGAAGCGCCTGAAACCAATACCCTGTACACCCCTACGGAAGACGCCAAGGAGTCATAAACGTACAGAGCTCCGTCACCGCCGATGGTGGCGGCCTTGATGGAACCGAAGCTCGGCCCAAAGACCGTGATTCGGCCATCCGGGGTCAACTCGAAGACGCGCTGTGGGCTTACCAGCAAGGATCGATTCCCTAATTGCAGTAAATCGTTAATCAGAGTCGGGACAAGTTGCACCAATTGCAGTGTTTCGTTTTCCAGACGCCAGATCGCCGCGTCTGAACCGATCGATCCGGCTACGAAAACCGAGCCGTCTGCATCCCGTGTCAGCTCTTTGAACTGGCTGCCCGCGGCCGTCAGCAACTGCAGAAGTTGACCTCCGCTCAACCGCTTGATCCCGGCAGGCTCCAGGATGAGTAGACTCTGATCGGGTAGCGCGAGCACATCTGCGGCGCTCTGCAATCCTGTTGCAATCGTCTCTATGCTTCCGTCCAGATTGCGGCGACGCAGCTCATTGCTGGCAAGCAGCAATGCGTTTCCTGTGTCGTCGAAACGAACCGAGTTCGCCGTAGTCACTGAGCCGCTCGCGAACAGCTCGGCTGAACTGCCATCGGCGGTGCCGCGATAGATCTGGCCCAGGAAGCTCAGTCCATAGACCCTGCCATCCTGACCGAGACGCAATTCGCGTGGGTCGGGGATATCAGTCATAACCGGCTCGATCAGACCGTTTTCCCAACGCACGACCCGGTTCTGCGTACGTTCGGCGACAAGCAAGCCGCCGCTGGCATCGAAAAGAATTCCAGTGGGTTTATTCAGGCCATCTGCCCTGAGCGTTATGGCTCCCGAATCCGGGTCGACACGATGCACTGTGCCCTGCAGTTCATTGCTGACGTAAAGAGCGCCATCAGGGCCATGCGTCAACGCCGCCGGCGAACCGAAGCCGCTTTCGGCGAGCACACTTACATTGCCATCGAGGCCGCGCCGAACCAGGCGATTGTGGCCATCATGACGTCCAGCGAAGTACTCCTGCCCGTCAGTACCCATCAGGTAGGCCGAAAGCATTGTCACCGGTGCCGGTACGTTGCTTTGCGCGTAGGGTTCCGTGGTGTCGATCGTGCTGACATAGCCGCTGGTCCAGGCCAGGCGTAGCCGAGCATCCGGCGCCATCAATAGTCGGTTGGGCTGGCCCATGGATGGAGTACCCGCGCCATTAAATTGGCCGTCCAGCACCCGCATCACAGCCATCTGACCGTCGGGACTGACGCGCACAAGTTCGCGCGCCGTCCAGTTGATCGTGTAGAACTGACCATCCGCGCCGTACGCCGCTCGAACTGGCCGCGCGAGGGGCGCGCCGGTGGCGAGATCCGGGCCAATCTGTGGTTCAGGCGGAACCGGTGGGCGATTGTCGGGAACGGACAGAGTTACGGTCAACTCAACTTCGCCCGCCGCAATTGGCAGATTGCCGTGATTGGCCAGACGAGCATCAAGTTTCACCGACTGGTTCAGCCCAGCGGTCAACAACGGCGGATCGAGGATGACACCGCCGCCCAGGCGTCGCACCGCAAGGACCCGATAGCCGGTATGGCCCTGTACGAGCAGCTGTCCGGACGGGCTCATTCCGCGGAACTCGACGCCGTAGTCGCCGGGAAGATCCCCCGGCAGGCCCCAGGCAATGGTGACGGCCAGAGTGGCACCCGCCGCTATGGTCTGAACGTCGTCGCCCGGCACGGACGCAAGGGTCGTCATGATCGCGGGCACTTCGCGGACGAAAGCGCCTGCCGCATCGCGCACGATGGCCGAGAACACGAGTCCGGCGTCGGCACTGCCAGTGTTGCGCACCGTGCCCAGTACACCGACCTCGACATAGGGCTCGGCTTCGGGAGCCGACATCGTCAGGCCGTCGAGAACCACGTCGGCGCCAGTGAGCCGATCGAGCCGCAGGTCAGCGACGAAACTGCCATGACCGCCGGCATTGAATTGCACCTCGCGGGACTGATAGCCGCCGCTGCTTGCGCGCACGGTAAAGGGGACCGTGGCCACATCATCAATGCGGAATGCACCCTGCGTGTCACTCTGGGTGCGCTGTCCGGTCTCGATGATCTCCACCAAAGCGCCGACCAGCGGCGTCGCGTTGGCGCTATCGCTCACCTGCCCAGAGAGCTGACTGAGCCCTCCCCCGTTGGCTGCCTGCAAACGAATGATCCCGGCATCGTTGACGCCGGCGGCAAGTGCACCGCTGAGCTGAGTGTCCAGATAACCAACGTGACTGACCACGGCTTCGAAGTCACCCAGCGGCAATGGCTGCAGCAGGAAGCGGCCCTCTGCACCGCTGGCTGCAGACAAGCCACCGACCGTGATCATTGCATCAGCGAGCGGCTGGTCGCCGTCGGCCCTGACCACCTGGCCGACGAGGATCGCGTGCGCAGGCGGTTCGTATCCGAGCGGATACAATGCCGGTGAGAACTCGACCACCTGACCCAGCACCCATTGCGTGGTGGCCAGGACCTCGCGAAAACCACTACGGGCGACGCGAATCTCGATCGCTCCAGCGCGGTCTCCGACAATCTCGTATCTACCAGCCGGATCCGTGTAAACGGTGGCGCTGTAGACGCCGCTGACAGCAATCTCAGCCCCGGCAATTGGCTGGCCATCAGCGACGTTGGTCACCCGCCCGCGCAAAACCGCGGTATCTGCCTCGCGAATGAGGTTGACGAAGCCGAAATCGATCGTCTGGCCCACGATCAGATCGACTGCCGGCAAGGGAGGGGAGATGTAGCCGGGGTGACTGACTGCTGGTTGATAGCTCCCCGGTGGGAGGTCCTCGAGCAGCGCTCGGCCATCGCTTCCGGCGTAGCCTTCATGGGTGACCACCCCCACCGCGACCCACCGCGCGCCCGCCAAGGGCTGCAGGGTCGCAGCATCGCGGATCGTCGCCACCAGACGCCCGCCGACTGGTGGCGGTGGCGATGCGACGTCAATCAATGCGCGCAGTGCCAAGGCAGTCAGATAGGCATCCTGCAGCCAGCTGCCGTCAGCATCCTGCGATCCCATCAGGTCGGCGCGCAGGGCATCAAGCGCGGGACTGCCGGTGGAACTGAAAGCGAGCGCGATCGCCCCCACCGCATTGAGCAGGGTCTCAGCGTACACACCGCCGCCTTGCAGGGCGAGCAGATGTGCGCGTGCCTGATCGATCGAAGCAGCGAGCGGATAATCGGCAGCGAAACTCTGCATCGCAAGCAGGAGATAGGCGGCGACATAGGGCTGGGAGCGCGCATCCAGCGCCCAGCCGGGCTGGTCCAGATCGGAAATATGGGCTGCAAGGTAGCCAAGCGCACGACCAACAGCCTCGCTGCGCAGCTCGCCGGTAGCGCGCAAGGCGATCAGCGCAAAGCTGGTGTCCAGGACGTTGCTTTGATGCTGGGCACTGCCGCCGAATCCGCCGTCGGCATGCTGGGCGGCGCGCAGCGCGGCAAGTCGTTGTGGATCAACATTGGAGCCCAAGCCTTCCACGAACAGCCGCCGGGCCAGATGCTCGACCACCGATTCGTCCGGCTGCAACTGGAGTGCCTGGCCGATGGGATTCACGTCCACACCCAGTCGCCGCAGCGTGTCCAGTACCTCGGCGCGGGTCTGAATCGCTGTGGCGAGACCGTGCTGTTCCCCCGCGATGCTGCCATCGGATTGAACTTGCGTGATCAGCCAAGCTCGGCCAGACTCCACCGCCGTCTGCGCCTGCGCGGGCTGGGATGTTGCATTTAGCAACAGAATCTGAGCGCAGAGAATTCCATAACCGATGCGGCAGAGCCAATTCATCGGAATCTCCAATGACCATGACGATGAAAAAACGATCCGTTCCCCACTTCTCCCGCCGCCCGCATCAAGATGCGCGTTCCCCCGCGAGACAGGGCGGAGATATGTTGTGCACAGATTGTGAAATCACGCAAGCCCGGTTACGTACCAATCATTGGAGACCAAGGCGTGCGTAAGCCACTAACGCTTGCTTTTAGCGCGCTCGTGCTTGCTGTGGTCTGCTTCCATGCAATGCGCGGCGCGGAGGCGGCGCACGCCGCCGATGTGGCGCCGGCC
>JBGTIE010000143.1:0-2286 GCA_041745855.1 Lysobacterales bacterium
GACTGCTGCATTCATCCTTTCACGATGCGACCAATTGCGTTCCACGGGACGTTTGAGGTGCTCAACGGAGACATGGCGTGCACCGGCCGAGGCCGCGACATTCATCAGTTCAACCGCATCGGCCTCATGATTTGGGAGGAAAGGCTGAATGCGAATAGCCGTGGGAATTCCGGCTTTAGCAAGTGTCCTAAGCGCCTCCAGCCACGCCACAGGACTGGGTGTGCCAGGCTCTAGTATCCCTGCATGTTGAGCAGAATGGCTAGAAAACGAAAATTGCACTGCAAATCTACCACGTTGTAGCACTTTTACATAATCATCGTGCGCTACCAACTCGCCCTTCGTGCTAATAATAGTTGGGTATTTGTGTTCGGCAAGAATCTGCAAAAAGGCTAGCGAAACTCGTTGCTCCTTCTCTGCTGGCATGAAAGGATCGCTCATTCCGCCAAAGTGAATGGGAATCTCGGCACT
Source organism: Lysobacterales bacterium (assembly GCA_041745855.1). Lineage (GTDB taxonomy): Bacteria > Pseudomonadota > Gammaproteobacteria > Xanthomonadales > SZUA-5 > JAWLAT01. The sequence goes on from JBGTIE010000143.1 coordinate 469, forward strand.
CAGCATTTCGTCGAGGGCGGAGCGCGGTTCGCGCACGCGAAGCCTTTCGAGCCTCTGACGCAGATGATTCGGGTCGGCAACTCTCATCTCCGAATTTCCGCCGGCGCCACCCCTCGCCGCCGCAAAACAATACCGGCATGCGAACTGGCAATTTGAATAAGTATCTAAACGGAATGGGATACCGCAAAAAGGGAACTGGCTCGTTATGGCTAAATGATATCGGTAAGGCGCGCTCACTGAACATCCACGTCGATTGATGCGACGACGTCTCGGACAGCGGCGCTGGTCTTCACTGCGGCGAAGAGTACCACTGTTTGGCGCGGCGCAATCGAGTGGGGCATAGCGGCTGCATAGGTTATATCGACCGGCAGCAATCAACCCCCCTCGTCTCGAACATGTAGGCGCCGCATTGATAGGGGCCGATCGGTCTTGTTATCAATCGAAATCCTCACCATCAACTCCGCAGTTTTAGATGTAGGAGATGATACAATTCGATATTCTGTTTTGTAAGCCCATGCACTGTTCGAGAAAGAGGACGTTACGGTCCTGTGAGTACCCGCTTCATACCAGATTCCGACGAGGCCGCCTAAAATAATCATGCACATGATCACTATGAGCCCCGCATTGAATATTGAGCGTAATCGGCCCAAGTGTAAGTTTTTGTACTTCTCGTTAATGTGCAGGACATATGCTTGTTGGATATTTTGGTCCAAGTCGGCCTCGTTGTCCGATAGCTGTAGCATCCTGATTTTGAAACTCGGTAGCTGTTCCGCGTAAGCCTTCTCGACACATGTCTTCTGAGATTTCCAGGTTTGCCACATCTTTAAGTCGAAGGCTGAATGATCAGGCAGCGCGTCACGATAAAACCACTTCCAGGTATTGGTAGCACTTGTGAAGGGATATCGATTAGTTTGTTTTCCAAAGACGTAGAGAATTACTGCTCCGAGAACAACCATGCTCAGAGAGCCGGAGACAGCGCTGAAGCGCATCCACTGCGCACCGATTGTGCCAAGGGCGAAGGTGAAAATAGTAATGCCAGCGGCGATGAGCGCGCCGGCCATAACGCTGTAGTTGGCTCGACGTGCTTCGGCGTAATGGATGCGCTCTGCCGCAGCAGCGATCACCGGAGCGAGCCGGCTTGAAATCACATCTGCTTGTTCCTTGGGCGTTTCGGGCATCCGAAGCTCACAATCTCGGGCTCAGCGTGACACCAACTTTTCTAGCCATTTACGCCCCGATTAGCCACCGCAGCAAGGGTCAGAACCGGACGGGCGTGGCGGGTCATGTGTGCCTCGACGTGGAAGCGAAGGTCGCCCTTGAAGGCGATGTCGACTTTTCGGCCGAGGGCATCTCCGAGCGTGTCCTTGAATTGGACGAGCTCGATGAGGCCGAACGCAGGAGGTCGATGTCGCTCTCGGGCTTGGCCGTGCCGCGGGCTCGTGAGCCGACCAGGGAGACCGAACGCACGCCTTTCGCCCCGAGCGCGCCCGCCTGTGCCGCCAAAACGCACTCCAGCTCGGTTAGAAGGTCGGTAGCGTTTGTCGAGGACATAAGGCTCTATTCAATCGCGCTCTACGGCCACACCATGCCACGAAATCCCCAAAGCAGCACCTCCAAAGCCGCTAAGCACTCCGGCCCCTCCGGCTTTTTGCAGCGGACTCCGATCAGCCACCGCAGCAAGAGACCGAAGGGGCCGGTGGGGCGACTGTACGGACCGAACACAAGGGTTACAGATGTGCGAAGAGATGGGTGACACCTGGACGCTCTGGATTTGTTTGAAAATCGACCTCGGCGATGCGGTAGCGGCTGAACCAGACG
>JBGTIE010000144.1:0-1963 GCA_041745855.1 Lysobacterales bacterium
CCCACGACGGCTTCCACGAGGCGATCGGCGACACCATCGTGCTGTCGATGACACCGAAGTATCTGGCCTCGGTCGGGCTGGTCGATGACCCGCAGGTGAGCGAGCAAGCCACAATCAACGAGCAGATGCGGATGGCCCTGACCAAGGTCGCCTTCATGCCCTTCGGTCTACTCATCGACCGCTGGCGCTGGGGCGTCTTCGACGGTTCGATCGCGCCGGACAACTATAACCAGGCCTGGTGGGCGCTGAAGGCTCAGTATCAGGGCGTGGCCCCGGCCACGGCGGTCTCGCCAGCCAAAGTGGCAATTCCTGAGCGTGCTGGCCGAGTTGCGCCGGCTAAATGAAGGATTTCTTTTCTGTTTTGCGCTCTTTCGTGTTCTTTCGTGTCCTTTTTGGTGAATCAGCTCTCAAGCACTTTCGCTCTTTAGACTGGATTGCCCACGACGACTGCCGCACGCAGCAGCAAAATCGGATTTCCCTACGAACTCCAGATTCGGCAATCAAGGCTGCATCGACCTGACTTGCATCCGAGTGCGGCGCGAACTCCAGCGGAGCGGTAGCCACATGTACCGGCCAGCGCGCGGAGCAGACTCGTCCCACATTCTGGCCTAACTGCCTTCAATACGCTCATCGACGGTCGGCATCGCGAACGGCGAGGATCTCCTCGGACGAGATTCGGCTGGCACTCATCTCCTTGCGCTCGACGATACGCTGCAACACCAGGTCGGCCGGGACGGCGGTCAGCTTGACGCCGAGCGCGGCGCACACGCGTTGGACCGTATCGAACCGAGGTTGGGCGCCAGAGCGTAGCGCCTTGTACAGCGCCTCGCGGGCAATGCCGGCCTCCTTCGCCACTTGAGTCATGCCGCGTGCGCGAGCGACCACACCCAAAGCATGAGCCAGTTCTGAAGGGTCGCTTTCTTCGATGACCAGTGTCAAATAGGCGGCAACGGCCACTTCATTGTCCAGATGCTCGGTGATGTCGAATACCGGCAGTTCGCTAACCTTGATCTTCTTGCTCATGGCTCAATCCTCCAACCTGGCAGCCAGCGCTATGGCTTTGGCGATATCGGCATTCTGGGTAGACTTGTCGCCACCGCCAAGCAGCACGATCAGCGTCGCGCCGCGCTGGACGTAATACATCCGCCAACCAGGGCCGAAGTCTTCGCGCATCTCGTTGACACCATCGCCGACAGGCTTCACATCGCCCAATAGCCCGCGCTGAACCTTGTCCAACCGCTTGGCAAGGCGCAGTCTCGTCAAATGGTCCTGGATGCTGGCAAGCCAGATGACGAACTCGGGGACTTGCCGAATCGTAAACACCCAACTAGCGTAATTGAACGATTACAGCATTGCAACGGTGCTCGATCTAGCGCACATAACTCGCCCCATTGATATCGATACAGGCACCGGTCGCGCTGGCGCAGGCGCCGCTGGCGAGAAAGGCGCACATCGCTGCGACCTCGATCGGGGTTGCCATCCGACCGATCGGGATCTCGTTTTGCGCCGCGGCCAGGCCGGCGGCGTTCTGCGGCGCCATTCGGGTGTCGATCCAGCCCGGCGCCAGCGCGTAGGCATAGACCCCATGCTTGCCGTAGGCCCGCGCCAGCGTCTTGGTCAGCGCCAGCACGGCCCCCTTGGAGGCAGCGTAGGCGCTGTGATCGGCGTCTTCGCCGCGGAAACCTGCGCGGCTGGCGATATTGATCAGGCTACCGCCACCGCGTTGGACGAACGCACGGACCGCGGCGCGTGAGACATCCGCCAGCGCGAGCAGGTTGACCTGCAGCGTTTGTGCCCAGGCCAGCTGCCAGTCGGCCTCGTCGGCGTCCAGCACGCTGGCCAGATGAATGCCGGCGTTGTTGACGACCACGTCCAGTCGGCCGCCGCTGAGCGCATCGGCCTGCTCGAACAGTTCAGTGCCGGCGCCGGGTTGGGCAAGATCCAGCGCGACCACGCCCAGTGC
>JBGTIE010000145.1:0-3364 GCA_041745855.1 Lysobacterales bacterium
GCCTCCGGCGAGTTGGTGAATGCGCTCGGCCAGCGCGTGGTAGAGCGGTATGCCGATCAGGATGTTGAAGGGGAAGGTGATGCCGAGCGAGGCGGTCAGCGACAGCGTCGGGTTGGCCTCGGGCACCGAGATGCGCATGGCCGCGGGCACCGCGATGTAGGAAGCACTCGCGGCCAGGATCGCCAGCATCGCGCTGCCACCGCTGCTCAAGCCCAACAGTAGCCCGAGCAAGGCGCCAATCAGCGCCGAGAAAAGCGGCATCGCGATGGCGAACACGAACAGGAACAAGCCATGCTTTCGCAGCGAGCCCAGCTGGGAGGCAGCGATCAGGCCCATCTCGAGCAGAAATACCGCCAGCAGCCCCTTGAACAGATCGAAAAACAGCGGCTTGACGTCGGCCAGCCCCTCCTCACCGGCGATCCAGCCGATCACCAGTCCGCCCAGCAGCAACACGATGCCCTTGCCCAGCAGCACTTCGTGCGCGACCTCGCCCCAGCGCGTCTGCCGGCTCAGGCCCCGCGCCAGCACGATGCCGACCAGGATCGCCGGAACCTCCAGTATGGTCAGCAGCAGCGGCATGTGCGCCTCGAAGGCAATTTGCCGGCTCTCGAACCAGGCCACCGCCACCGCGTAGGTGCCGACGCTGACCGAGCCGTAGTGCGCCGCGATCGAGGCCGCATCGGCACGCGCCAGCCGGCCAGCCAGACGCAGTACCGGATAGGCGAGCAGCGGCAGCGCAAGCCCCATCAGCAGCACCACCAGCATCTGCGGCAGCAACTCGATGAACGGCTGCCGCGCCAGTTCGATGCCGCCCTTCAGACCGATCGCCAACAGCAGCAGCGCACTGACGAAGTCGTACACCGCCGCCGGCAGCCGCAGCTCCGAACGCAGCAGGCTGGCGACGACACCGAGCAGGAAGAACAGGATGATCGGATCGAGCATGGTTGGGATCGGTGGTGGGGGTCGGGATTATGCCCGGTCCTGAGGCGCGGTTGCATGGAGGCCGCGTCGCGGCCCGAATGCCGCGGGGCTTCGGTCGAGTGGAGCATGTTGATCGTCGGCGAGCTCCCCTCGGGGTCGGGGTCGGAATCGGAATCGGAATCGACTTGCCTCGGCGTAACCGCCCTCCTTTGCGCAAACCGTGTGGTCACGCTGCCCCACCGCTTTAAGGGTCGGCACGATCCGATCGAGGAGTACGGCGGGACTCCCTGCCGACGTCCTTGATGGCTTGGTCTACGGCTAGTCGTGCGTGGCCAAATCCCGATTCCGATTCCGATTCCGATTCCGACCCCGACCCCGAGGACGGAGCGACGCGGATAGTGCAACTGCGCGAGGTGGTGCTCGGTCCTGCGCCGGGCGACAAACTGTCGATGCGTCCATCATCGAGGAAGGGCGTAGATGATCCCGGTCCACCCTGGAGGAGGAGCGAGTGGCATGCCGCGAGTTGTGAGAATGGACGACTAGCGGTAGCGTGGCGAGAGACACCGCGTAGAGACCTCCCATGGCCATCACCACCTTGTCCAGCCAGGCCTTTTGCCTCGCCATCGGCGACGCGAAGAGTGCGACCCGGCACGGTCCGGTGATCATCGTCGCCGACGACGGTAGCCCGGCGCATGTACTGCTGTCCTTCGAGGAGTACCGACGCATGGGCGGGATGTTGGAATCGCCCGAACCAGATAACGCGACAAGGCCATCGGACACCGACGACTCGCCGTGGGCGTTCATGCTCGAAGCGCTGGAGGAGTTCGATGCGGAGGTCGAGCTGTCGAACGACGAGACCGGTGAGCCGCCAGGAACGCAAGCCGCGACGAATCGTAGCGAAATGTGAGCGGTTGCCTGTTGTCGTGGAGGCGAGTAGAGTCAAATTTCGGTGAAGAATGGGGGCTGCAATGAAAGCGTTCAGGTTCTGTGTTTTGGTCATCTTCTTCTCATTGCCAACCAAAGAGGCACTCGCAAGCATCGATGGAGTATTCTGGAACCCCTCGCAGCCAGGGTCCGGCTGGAATTGCAGTTCTCAGAATGACACGTTGTTTTGTCTTCTGTATGGATATGAAGGCGAAACGGCGCAACCCACTTTCAGATCTATTATCGCCAACTTGTCCTACACCATTCTTTCTAATGGTGATTTGCGAGTCTCTGCAGCCGGTGACGTCTTTCGAACTACAAATTTCACGAACACGGTGCGGGTTGGTGGTTTCTCGGGATCCTATCAGGCCGGTGTCTTCAATGTGAACGCTGCGGGGCTCTCTCAGTCACTCGTACCATTTAATTTCTCATTTCCGAGAGAGTTTGATACGGTCACAGGAATTTACTTGGTCTCCACGCTACCACAATCAGGAAGCCAGGGGCTTTCAAATCTGTACGCAATTGATGACGATGTGTCGATCTCAAATGGAACTGAGTTCAAGCTAGTTATTGGCTCGGGGCTTCCGATCGGTGTGATGTTGGAGTTCCCCGGTCTTGGTGTCGCGATTTACCAAGCGGACTTCCCCCTTCCAGCGGCCGCTGACGTGGTCTTTCTCCCCTCCACCCCGTTTGCCTATGGGGTCTTGCAGGGGGTTGAGTCATGGAAAGGGCGCATTGGGTTTGGTTGTCGCGTTGTCATTGCTACTGGCAACTGCACTAGTAGTCCAGTCGACGTTATTTTGGTTCCGATTGCCAATTCGACAGGCGAAGCGCAGGTTTTTGTGCAATACATAGACATTGCCTCAGGCGGATCTTCTGAATTAGCATCCGAAAGTGTTGAAGGAGTCACTCTGGATCCAGGGCCTTCAATTTCGCAGGCGGCAGGCACCGGAGCTGTACTTTTGGAAACTTTTGTCAGCAGATTTACGCCGAAATCTGCTGTAGTCTCGGATCCTGATTAGAATGCGTCGAATGCGGTCATGCGATGGCTACTGAGACCGCTGGAACTGCCTACAGACCACTTTGGGTCCGACTGGATTGCCGCAGTCGCCTAGGCTCCTTCGCAATGACGAAGGTTTGAGGCGAGCCCCAGGCCCGCTCTGAACTGGCCACTGGAACTGGCTACTGGCTACTGGGTCGGGTCCGACTGGATTGCCGTAGTCGCTTGGGCTCGTTCGCAATAACGAAGGTGTGAGGCCAGCCTCGGTCCGCTCTTCACTGGCCACTGGAACTGGCCACTGGAACTCGCTCTGGGCCCTGGGCCCTGAGCCCTGGGCCCTGCTCTACCCCTCCCGCAAAACCAACAACGGCGGCGCGCGCACCACCTTGCGCGTGCTCCACAAACCGAGCAAGGCCACGCCGACGCCGGCGGCCAGCGCCAATCCGCCCGTCGTGAGCCAGTCCAGCTCGAACGGCAGCTCGAACAATCGCTGGCCCAGCCAGGCGGTTGCAAAGCCGG
>JBGTIE010000146.1:0-2405 GCA_041745855.1 Lysobacterales bacterium
CGTCCTCGCCCGCATGCACGGCATCAAAGGCCAGCGCCGGCAGCACCTGCCGCTCCCATGCGGGCAACAGGCCGTACAGCCGACCGCCATCGCACTGCGCCAGGGCGTTGCGCAGTTGCTTCAGGGTCGCTTCGGCGGCACTGATCTGGGCAGCTGGCGCGGCCTCGATGGTGGTTGCGCGCAGGTCTTCCAGCGCCTGTGCCGGTGCCTGGATCGGCAGGCCGGCAACCAACGCCAGCAGCACGCTTCGAAGCAGGGTGTCAACGCGCATCGGTGACCTCCGTTTGCAAGTCAGCGGCATTCGGCAATCGCCAGTCGATCGCGGCCCCGCGTCGGCTCAGGTACTGGTTGGCGCGGGAGAAATGGCCGCAGCCAATGAAGCCTCGATGGGCCGACAGCGGCGAGGGGTGCGGTGCCCGCAGCAGCAGATGGCGCCGGCCGTCCAGCCCCTTGGCCTTCGCCTGCGCATAGCTGCCCCAAAGCATGAAGACCAGCCCTTCGCGGTCGGCATTGAGCTGGCGCACGATCTCGTCGGTGAACTCCTCCCAGCCGCGCTTCTGGTGCGAGCCGGCCTGGCCCTGCTCCACCGTCAGCACCGCGTTCAACAACAGCACGCCGCGCCTGGCCCACGGCAGCAGGCAGCCGTGATCGGGCCGGGTGATGCTCACGTCGCGTTCGAGCTCGGTGTAGATGTTGTGCAGCGACGGCGGCACCGCCACGCCGGGGCTGACCGAAAAGCACAGGCCGTGGGCCTGACCCGGACCGTGGTATGGATCCTGGCCGAGGATTACGACCTGGACCGATTCGAACGGGGTGGCGTCGAGCGCGGCGAAGATCTGCGCGGGGGGCGGAAAGATGCACTTGCCGGCACGCGCCTGATCGATCAGGAACTGGCGCAGGGCCAGCATCGGCGGGCTGGTCAGGGCGGCTTCCAGACGCGGCCGCCAGGACTCGTGCAGGCGGATGCTCAAGCGTCTGTCGTGGCCGTTTGCGCCGCCTGCGCCCGCAGTGCCTGGGCGACTCGCAGCTGGAAGCAGAGCTTGGCGATCAGGATCTTTTCCTCAATCGGCTTCTGCACCAGGTCGTTGGCACCGGCGCGCAGCAGGGCGGTCTGGTTGGTCGGGTTGTCGTCGCCGGTCATGACCAGGATCGGCAGGATGCCCTTGCCGTAGCCGAGGCCCTCGCGGACATGTTCGAGCAGATCCTTGCCGGTCAATCCGCCCTTCAGATAGACGTCGGTCAGCAACACGTCGGGCTTGGGCGCTTCGCCCTCGGCGGCGGCGCGCAGACGCTCGATCGCCTCTTCGACACTGACCAGGTGGTGCACCGTCAGGCCGTGCTTTTCCATCATGCGGCGGGTCGCCAGCGCGACCACCCGGCTGTCCTCGACATAGAGCACGTCGCCGGCGACCTGCCGCTCGGGCCGGACATAGCCGCGGATGAAGGTCGACAGTGCCTGCGGGCCGAGCGACTTGTCGAAGTAATCGGTGATGTCGGCGCTCAGGTCGCGCTCGACCAGCCGCTCCTGCAGCGAGCCGGACACGACGATGATGGGGATATAGGCCTGGGCCGAATGCTCGCGTACGTAGCGGGCCAGCTCCAGCCCGTCCATGTCCGGCAGGCGCAGCGCCGTGGTGACCAGGTCGACGACCCCGCCATCGAGCGCCTGGCGTGCTTCGGCCCCCGTGGCGCAGGACAGGACCTGGACCCCGGGCAGGTCCTGCAGCAACAGTTTCTCGATCAGCTTGCGGACCAGGTTGGAGCCGTCGACCACCATTACGCGAGGTTCCTCGCTGCTGATGTGTCGGGTGATTTCTGCGCTCATGAATCGAATCGGATCAACGTGGATCGATCGCGCGCAGGCGCTGTGCGGTGGCAAGGAAGGCGCCGAGCCAGCCGAGCACCAACGCCACGGCAATCAATGCAGCCACCTCTTGCAAGCCCAAACCCTCCAGCGTGAAGGAACTGCCGTAGCTTAGCGCAAGCGCCTGCGCCGGAGGACCCAAGGCCAGCAGCGTCAACCCGACCAGCAGCGCCGCCAACACGCCGGCGCACAGACCCAGCCACAGACCGCCGTACAGGAATGGCCGGCGGACAAATGCATCGCTGGCGCCGATCAGCTTGATCACCTCGATCTCTTCCTGGCGGGTGGCAATCTCCAGCCGCACCGTATTGCCGACGATCAGCAGCACCGCCGCGGCGAGCAGGCCGCCAATAATCCACAACGCGCGCCGCGCCAGCGCCAGGGTGGCCTCCAGCCGCGACAGCCAGGCGCCCTCATAGGTGACCGCATCGATCTCCGGCCCATCCTTGAGCTCGGCCGCGACCAGCGCCGGATCGCTGCCCTCGCGCAGGCGCAGCGACAGCACCCACGGCAGCGGATCGCTTTCGGCCTCGACCAGCGC
>JBGTIE010000147.1:0-2824 GCA_041745855.1 Lysobacterales bacterium
CTAGGCGCGCTGTCAACGCGGTCGCGTCGACTTGCCGCACCTGCGGAAATAGGGCGCCCCTTCAGGGCTCGGGGCTATGCGCGCTGCCTACCTGGGGCGTTGCCCCAGGCTAACTTGTGCTGCCCCGTTGGGGCGAAAAGCCCAGCGTGGCGAGCGGCTCATAAATCAAGAACGTACGTTATGGGTTCATGGAGAGGGAGCCCAAGCGACCGCGGCGATCCAGCGCTCTTGTGCTCTTCACGAAGAAGATCTCTGGATTGCCACGGCATGCGCCCGGAGTCCGACGCAAGCTACAACGAGTCGCCGCGCATGCCTCGCAATGACGAGTCAATGAGTTACGTCATGGGTTCATGGAGAGGCCCACGCCGCTCGATCTCCAGTCGTAGACGTGCACCCTTTCGGCGTGGGCCGCGGCAATCCAGTGCTCTTTGTTCGTCAGAAGCCAACGCGATTGCCGCAGTCGCTTGAGCTCCTTCGCAAAGGAGACAATCATGCACCTCACCCTTTGGCACAACCCACGCTGCTCCAAATCGCGCCAGACATTGGCGCTGCTGCGCGAACGCGGCATCGAGCCCGAGGTGGTCGAGTATCTGAAGATGCCACCCGACGCGCAGACCCTGACCGAGGTCTTGCGCAAGCTTGGCATCGGTGCGCGCGAGTTGATGCGCCGGGGCGAAAGTGCCTACCGCGCGGCCGACCTGGACACGGTCGATGACGAAGCGCAACTCATCGCCGCGATGGCGGCAGAGCCGATCCTGATCGAGCGCCCGATTCTGATCGCCGGCGAGCGCGCGGCGATCGGCCGGCCGCCCGAGACAGTGCTGGAGATCCTTTGATCGGAGTCCAGGTCGACCCGGGTCCCTGCGCCTGTTCGCGTTTCAGACACTGGTCACCCTCAAAGCTGCTGGCTTTTCCTGACCCCTCAGCCCTCAGCCCTGAGCCCTGAGCCCTGAGCCGCCCTCAGCCCTCAGCCCTGAGCCGTTCCATTCATCGGCCGATCGGCCCCGTTGCCGCCGCTGGCTCATGTCTGCGCCAGAGTAGGCGGTTTAACTTCGCTGGATGAGCACCGAATCTGCCGCAGCCGACATTCCCGACGACGGGTTTCATCCCGCCGATCCGGAACGTCGGCGGCAGACCCTGTGGGCGCTGCTGGTCGTTCTGGCTATCGGGTCGCTGATGGTGCTGGCCTATCAGTGGGCCGTGCTTCGCTTCGAGGCGCAACTCGTTCAGCAGCAGTTCGATGCGGCCATCCGCAGCGCACGCTGGATCGGCACGGCGGTGGTTACATTGCTATGGGTCAGTGCCGGCACGTTGGCCTGGATCAGTTGGCGCTTCGCCAGAGCCGTGCTGCGCGACAACCGCTTTCCGCCCAGCGATGCCCGCCTGATTCGCGCCACCCCGGTCCTGCGTGGCCACCCAGCGATCCAGCGCGCGCGCCTGCTGCAGATCGTTGCGCTGTTGCTGCCACTGATCGCCTTGTTGGCGGGCGCGCTGGTGGTGCAGGTGCTGTGGGTACTCTGAGTATTGAGGGATTCCGGAGTTCGAATCAATCTGGAAGTTCGGGGCAATCGATTTACCGAGTTGGGAGTTAGGAGTCGGGAGTAGGGAGTAAGAGCAACAGCCCAATCCAAAGCAACACCAACTGCGAACCGCTCCACTATGCGCACTCCCGACTCCCGACTCCCAACTCCCGACTCATGTTTCCTGGCGCTCGGCCCCCACGCCCAGCCCCCCGATCAGCTACCCTTGACCGTCTTGAATCGCAGATACAGGTGAGCGGTGACCGAGCGCTTGAGGTTGGCCGTGCTGGTCGATGCACGCACGCAGTGCGCGGGATCGGCGGAGTTGCTGGCGCGGATGCTGGCGGTGCTGGACGAGGCTGCGGTGCCTTGCGGCGTGGTTTGCGCGGATGCTGTGGCGGCCGAGAAGTGGGCCGTTGATGCATCGACGCAAGATGCCACCGGGCCGGTGTACGCGCCATATGCCGAAACCGACCCGCCGGTCAGACTGCAGCCCTCATGGGCGGCGACTCCGATCTGGATTGGGGCCAAGGCAGGCCAGACCTTGCAAATCCCCTACGCGGTCGACTGCAGTGATCGTTCGCAAGCACTGCCATTGAGCTGGACGCCGGACGAGTGGCTGCAGTATCTGATGGATGCCTTTGACCGATTGGATGAAGAAGCCCAGGCGACGCCGCGGCTGCTGGTGTTGGTGCTGCATCCGGAATTGAGCGGGCGGGCTGGCGCGGTTCAGGCGCTGCAGCAGTTCCTGCGCTATGTGGCCGAGCGCGACGGTGCCGGCTGGTCCAGTCCGATCGATCTGGCCATGGAGGTACGCAAATGGGATTGACCCGGCTAAGTGATGTACCTGCCAATGCGGCTGCGCTGCTGCGAGCGTTGGTCTTGACCTTCTGGGCGGCGACGCTCGCTGGCTGCGCCGGGGTGCTGCCGACGGGGGGCGGTGCAGCCCCACAGGGCGCGGCCAGCGGCGATGCTCCGGCACCGGACAATCCTGATGCGCTGCTGGCCGAACTCGTCGCCCTCTATCAGGGTGAATGGAGCAATCATGCCGAGGTCTTCGCAGCGACCGAGGCCGGTCAGGCGGAAGCTGCGGCGTCCTTGATGAATCAGCAGATCGAGCGCATCGATGCTCCGCAACTCGGTCGTCAGGTGTTTCGGGTGCAACTGCAATTTGGTCCGCGCGGGCAGCAACGTAGCCGCCTGCGACTGACTCGTTTCGCGTTTGACGGCGGCCGCGGCCTGATTCGGCAGGATGTCTACGGCTTTCCGGATCCGGTCGGCTATGCCGACCTGCGCGCCGACTC
>JBGTIE010000148.1:0-2764 GCA_041745855.1 Lysobacterales bacterium
ACCCGCGCGGAGCGAACGGCCGATCAGGCGCTGGATCTCATGCGTGCGCCCGCCCGGTGAGCCGCGATTGATTTCGCGCCCGGTGCGGGTCGCGGTCGCCCGCGGCAGCATGCTGTATTCGGCCGTGACCCAGCCTTCGGCCTTGCCACGCAGGAACGGCGGCACGCGCTCCTCGACGCTTGCGTTGCACAGTACCCTGGTGTCGCCGAAGCTGATCAACACCGAACCTTCGGCGTAACGGGTGTAGCCGCGTTCGATCGTGATCGGGCGCAGCTGATCTGGTGCACGGCCACTGGGACGGCCGCTCACTGCAGGCCTCCGCGCTCGCGGGTCCGCTCGGGCGATACGGTAGTGATTGTCGCGTCGAGCCCGTTTAGGGCCTGGATGTAGCTGCTGCAGCGAGGTCGCGACATCGATTGGTTTTCCACATTGGGCAGGCGGCAGTTTACCATTGGCTGCTCCATTGCCCTTTGTGAGCTGCCTGTGCCCCGCAGCATGACCGCCTTCGCCAGCGTCGAAGGCCAGACCGATCTGGGAACGCTCAGCCTGGAGCTGCGCAGCGTCAACCACCGATTCTTCGAGTTGCTGCTGCGCCTGCCGGAAGATCTGCGCAGCTTCGAGCCTGCCCTGCGTGAACGTCTGGGGCGTGGCATCAGTCGTGGCAAGACCGATCTGTCCGGCCGCCTGCGCGTCAGCGAGGCGCTGCGCCGGCCGCAACTGGACAGCCAGGCTGTCGACGGCTTGCGCCAGGTCGTGGCCCAGTTGAGCGAGAGCTTTCCGGCACTGAACCCCGGCAGCATTACTGATCTGCTCGCCTTGCCCGAGCTTTACGCGCGGCCCGAAGTCGATCGCGAGCAGCTTGGCAAACAGGTGCTGGCACTGGTCGATCAGCTGTTGAAGGCCTTCACTGCGGCCCGTGATCGCGAAGGTGCCCGGCTGGCCGAATTGATCAACGAGCGAGTCGACGCCCTGATGCGGCAACGCGAGCAGGCGATCGCTCTACTGCCGGAATTGCGCCAGGGCCTGCGCGACCGGCTCGATCAGCGGTTGGCCGAACTGGCCCTGCCGCTCGACCCGGGTCGGCTGGAGCAGGAACTGGTGTTGCAGTTGACCCGGATGGATGTGGACGAGGAACTGGACCGCCTCGGCATCCACTTGAACGAAACCCGCCGCGTACTCGGGCTGACCGAGCCGGTGGGCCGGCGGCTGGATTTCCTGATCCAGGAATTGTTGCGCGAGGTCAACACCTTCGGCTCCAAGGCGATCAGCGCCGCCGGCACCGCGCTGGCGGTCGAGATGAAGGTGCTGGTCGAGCAGATCCGCGAGCAGGTCCAGAACCTGGAATGAGCACCGACCGGATGAGCTCGGGTCAAATGAGCAAGGGTTCAGGGCCCACGATCGCCCCCGGCTGCCTGATCGTGGTCGCGGCGCCTTCCGGCGCCGGCAAGACCACCTTGGTACGGCTGCTCGCCGAGGTCGATCCGAGGGTCCGCCTGTCTGTCTCATACACCACCCGCGATCCACGTCCAGGTGAGATCGACGGTGAACACTACCTGTTCGTCGACCGCGGTTATTTCGAGTCGCTGATCGCCGACGGCGCGCTGGTCGAGCATGCACTGGTACACGGTAATCACTACGGTACCAGCCGGCTGGACCTGCGAAACGCGATCGATGCCGGACTGGATGTGATTCTCGAGATCGACTGGCAGGGCGCGCGCCAGGTGCGTGCCAAGTGGCCGGAGGCAATCAGCATCTTCGTGTTGCCGCCCTCGCCGCAGACGCTGATCGAGCGGCTCCACCGGCGCGGACTGGACAGCGCCGAGGTGATTGCCCGGCGGCTGGCCAATGCCCGCGCCGAAATGGAGCACCACGACGAATTCGACTACTTGATCGTCAACGATGATCTGGATCAGGCCGTCGCCGCGCTGACCGCGATCGTCAACGCACAGCGCCAGCGCAGCGCCCGCCAGCGTGTCGAGCATGCGCGGCTGATCGGGGAGTTGCTGGCGTGATAGTCAGGGTTCGGAGCTACTTGACAGGAATCAGCACCGATTACGGAATTTGACGTTGCGCGCGCAACAGCTCGCGCTGTGCCGTTTGGGCTCTTAACTCACGTTCGCTCACGGTCAGACAGTCCGCCCTGGCCAGCCGCGTCCCCGTGCCCGAGACGCGCTTGCAGACGATCCTTCCCTTCTCGTCGTTGCGCACGATCGCCTTGATCAACTCCTGCGCATTGAACAGGGCTATGCGTTCGTCAACCTGCAGATGCCTGGCATTGTCGTAGCCGTCGAGCAGCCTGACCATGGTCAGATGGGCGATGTCCAGCCGCTGCAGATCGTCATGCGAAATCGAGCCGTATTCGCCATCGCGCGCCATCGCCAGCGTCTGGTCGACCTCCAGCAGCAGCTCATCGGCACTTGTGATGGATTGTGCATAGCTGTCTGCGCGCGCCGCCAGTACAGCCGAACCGGACGCGATCGCCAGAGCAGGCCCGCTACCAGCCAGGAGTAGTGCGCTTGCTGCCAGGACTCGAATCCACATGCTCATGCTCCCATGACGGACTACACGCACACGACCGGATGCGCCAAGCCGGTGCACTGGGCCAATCGTAGCAGTGGATGGTCGTGGCGGCCAAGCTGGAGTCTTGTCGTGGCTGCGAGGCAAACCGGTGATTCAGAACGTCCGGGGTGAGTAAAACAGGGCCCAGGGCCCAGGGCTCAGGGCCCAGCAAGTCAAGAGCTACGAGACTGGTAGCGCTGGGCCC
>JBGTIE010000149.1:0-5559 GCA_041745855.1 Lysobacterales bacterium
GATGCCGCCACAGGCACCGGTGATCTTCGATGACGATGGCCCCGGTGAGGCAGTCCGCCCGCCCGCACCGCCGGCGCCGCCGAGCGACAACATTCCACGCGAAACCGGCGCGAGCGAGGACGTCAGCTTCAATCGCGCCCGCCCACCGCGCTATCCGCCGGCCATGTTGCGTCGTGGCGTGGAAGGCGAAGTGATGTTGAAGGTATTGGTAGGCACTGACGGCACGCCGCTGAAGGTCGAGATCGAGAAGTCCAGCGGTTATCGTGACTTCGATCGCTCGGCCATGCAGGCCGCTCAACGCTGGCGATTCAACCCGGGCTCGCGTGCGGGCGTACCGTACGACACCTGGGTGCTGGTCCCGGTCCGGTTCTCTCTGCGTGGTTAGGAGTTGATTACATGCAAGACGAGTTGAGTCAAACGATCGACCCCACCGCAGCGCCCGTGACAGAACCGGCAATGGTCGATTCCACTTCGGTGGTGGACCTCGGGGCCGAACCGCCGCCGTTCACGCTGGACGATCTGATCGGCGATACCGATTCGCTGGCACTGACCAAGATGGGCTTCACCCACCTGGTTGAGAACATCGACACGGTCGGCATGATCACCTTGATCACGATGGCGGTGATGTCGATAGCAACGTGGTTCTTCATTTTCCACAATGCTTTCCGGATCTGGTCGGTCAGGCGCCGTGCGCGCGTTCTGCTGGAGGACTTCTGGGAAGCGCGCTCGCCGCAGGACGCGGTCGAGCGACTGCGCGCCGAGCCGGAATTCGAGCCCTTGTCGAAGATCGCGCTGGAAGCCACCGAAGCCGCCGCGCACCATTCCGACAGTCAGGGTGGCCGCATGGCCGAGGCGCTGAGCCGGCATGAGTTCATCGATCGCAGCCTGCGTCAGTCCGTCACCCGCGAAACCAATCGCTTCGATACCGGTCTGACCTTGCTTGCCTCAGTCGGCGCAACGGCGCCCTTCGTCGGCCTGTTCGGCACGGTCTGGGGCATCTATCACGCACTGATCGGCATCGGCATGACCGGTAGGGCGACGCTGGATGTCGTCGCCGGGCCGGTGGGAGAGGCACTCATCATGACCTGCATGGGCTTGGGCGTGGCCATTCCGGCCGTGCTGGCCTACAACATGTTCGTCCGCAGCAATCGCCAGATCGTCGCCGTGCTGGAACGCTTCTCCCACGATCTGCTCGACTATTTCGCGACCGGCGAACGGGTCAAGCCGCAACAATACGGTAGCCGCAAGACGGCCTAAGCAGGAGTACGCATCATGGGAATGAGTATGGGACCAAGTGGCGGTAGCGGCGGCAATGCGCCAATGACCGATATCAACACCACGCCACTGGTGGATGTGATGCTGGTCTTGTTGATCATCTTCATGATCACCGCGCCGTTGATGGCCAACAAGATTCCGGTGGTCCTGCCGCAGGCGGCAAACGAGCCCGATGAAGCCGAAGGGCGCTCGATCACCGTATCGATCCAGGATCGCGGTGCGGGCAACGTGCAACTGTACTGGGACGAAGACCCGGTCCAGTTCGATGGAATGCTGAATCGTTTGCGTACCGAGGCAGTGAAAACACCGCAACCGGAATTCAAGATCCGGGCCGACAAGTCGCTGAGCTTCAAGGAAGTTCGCGAAGTGCTGGGGGCGGCAAAGACCGCCGGCATCCGCAAGATCGGTTTCGTCACCGCCCCCGGCAATTAGCGCTTCATACTGCAGAGGAAACTTCGATGGCCGAAAGAGCGCACACGACGCCCAAGAATGATATCAACACAACGCCCCTGGTCGATGTGATGCTGGTGCTGCTGATCATCTTCATGATCACCGCCCCGTTGCTGTCGCACAAGGTGAAGATCAACCTGCCGCAACCCAACGTCAATCCGTCGACCGACAAGTCCGAGCCGATCGTGCTATCGCTGAGGGATATCGGTGGCGTCACGCAGATCCTGCTCAACGACACCCCGACTGACATGCAGGGCCTGGTCATCGCCTTCCGAGAAGAGGGCAGAAAACCGCAGGATGAACAGTCCGAGTTCAAGATCGAATCCGATGACTCGGTCAAGTATCAGGTGATGGCCGAGGTACTGGCGGCGGCGCGGAACGCCCATGTCGACAAGCTGGGGTTTGCCGAATTGTTCAAGCCCGGTGATCGGATCATGCAGCAGTAATTCATCCCTGTCGCAGGGACAGGATGGAACACGAGGGCCCGCAATGCGGGCCTTCGTCGTTCTAGCCCGGATGTTTCATGAACGTGCGTCGCGAGGCCGCCGAGGGCGCGTCGTGGTGCGGTTCGCGGACTATTTGGCGGTGAAGGCGTAGTGTGCTCTACGTTGAGCCGACAAATGGGAGCAAACCGCGCCACGGCGTGATGATCGGCGGCCGCAGTAGTAGGTTTATGAAATATCCGGGCTAGCCGGGCTGTGCCCGGCTCTGGGCGATGCATTCCAGATAGCGCCGTACCGTCGGCGCAAGGCCGAGATACAAGGCATCGGCAATCAGCGCATGACCGATCGACACCTCGGCGATCTCCGGGGCGCGCCTGAGCAGGCCGGGCAGGTTGGCCAGATCCAGGTCGTGCCCGGCGTTGACAGCAAGGCCCACGGCCAGGGCGCCGTCGACAGCGGCGCGCAGTTGATCCAGGGCTAAATCCTGGCGGCCTTGCCGGCACGCTGATGCATAAGGGCCGGTATACAGTTCGACGCGGTCGGCACCCAGTTGCCGCGCCAACGGCCAGTCGTCGGATTCGATGTCCATGAACAGACTCACTCTGGCCCCGAGGCGGTGACAACGTTCGATCACCCCTGACAGCTGCTCGGCATGCTCATCAAGACGCCAGCCATGATCGGAAGTGATCTGCGCATCGCTATCGGGCACCAGCGTGACCTGCGCCGGCCGGCATCGCTCCACCAAATCCATGAAACCGGGGTAGCGCGCGCTCGCCGGAGCGAACGGATTACCCTCGATGTTTAACTCCACCGGATGGCGGCCGGCCAGCGCCAGCACATCGTCAGGTCGGATATGCCGCAGATCGGGTCGGGGGTGCACCGTGATGCCCTCGGCGCCGGCGGCCACGGCGGTATCGGCGGCGCGCAATACACACGGTTCGCTGCCTCCACGGCTGTTGCGCAATACCGCAACCTTGTTCACATTGACACTCAATCTGGTCATCCGAAGACTCCGTGCTTGAACCCCAACGCGCAAGCAACAAGACTCGCCATCGGGTGGTTGTAAAGTTAGACTAAGTGCTCGGAAAGTTCCTGCGAAGGACTACCAACGGTTGGCGCGAGATGGTGTAGCATTGGCGCCCCTTTTCTTTCAACCTGCCGCACCAGCGGCCCTGCAACTGACGAGGTCAACATGGAAAACCAAATGAGCGACCAAATGGGCTTCACCCATATGCTCCAAAGCATGGATGCTCTTGGCTGGGTGACCTTCTCCACACTTACCCTGATGGGCTTGCTGACGATCTGGTACATCATCGTTGGCGCCTTGCGCAACTCGGGTATTCGTTCGCGCGCCAATCGGGTGGTTCGCGACTTCTGGGAAACCCAGAATCCGCAGGATGCCATTCGCGCCATGGAAGCCGAGCCGAAGTCCGAGCCGTTCTCGAAGATCGCGCTGGACTGCGCCAATGCTGCCGCCCATCACGCCAAGAGCGAGGGCAGTCGACTGGTTGAAGCGCTCAATCGCAGTGAGTTCATCGATCGTGCCCTGCGTCAGGCGGTCAGTCGGGAAAGCGGTCGGCTGGAAGGCGGTCTCACCACTCTCGCCTCGATTGGTTCTACCGCGCCCTTCGTCGGTCTGTTCGGTACGGTGTGGGGTATTTATCACGCGCTGATCAAGATCGGCGCATCCGGTCAGGCCTCGCTCGATGTGGTGGCCGGCCCGGTGGGTGAGGCCTTGATCATGACCTGCTTCGGTCTGGGCGTCGCCATTCCGGCGGTGCTGGGCTACAACTTCTTCGTCCGCGCCAATCGCGTCACCTTGGCCCAATTCGACGAGTTCGCGCACGACCTGCACGACTACTTCGCAACGGGTGCCCGCGTGGGTGGCCCTGGTGCTGGGGGTTCTGCCCCGCGCGCCGCCGCTCCTTCGCCGACCAAGCCGTCGCCGGCCAAAGCCTGATTCCTTTCGGCATCTGGCGATACGAAAAGGGCCCCGCGAGGGGCCTTTTTCATTGGAGCGGTCCTGACCCGCTGGGCCCAGGGCCCTGGGCCCTTGAACAACCCCAGATTCCCGAAACATCAGTTTGACTCGCGCCCGCGTCAGCGCGTTGCTACATCTGCTCCGGCGCCGACATGCCGAGCAGGTCCAGGCCGTTGACCAGGACCTGGCAGACGGCCTGGCACAGGCTCAAGCGCGCATTGCGCTCAGCCGCCTCTGCGCCAAGTATCGGGTGGGCGTTGTAGCAGGTGTGGAAGGCTGCCGCGAGTTCGCGCAGGTAAGTAGCGAGCAAATGGGGTTCAAGCAACTCGGCGGCGGCTTCGACCGTCTCTGGGTACTTCGATAGTTCGATCAGCAACAGCAGGGTCTGCTCGTCGGTCAGTCCCGCCAGCCCGGCAAGGCCCGCCTCCATATCGTGCACGACCCCCTTTTCCACCGCGTTGCGGAACAGGCTGCGGATCCGGGCGTGGGCGTACTGAATGTAGTAGACCGGATTGTCGTTGCTCTGTGAGCGGGCCAGATCCAGATCGAAGGTGAGCTGGGAATCGGCCTTGCGCGAAATCAGGAAGTAGCGCGTCGCGTCGCAACCCACTTCGTCGATCAGGTCACGCAGGGTCAGATAGCCGCCCGCCCGCTTGCCCAGCTTGACCTCGGCACCGCCGCGCATGACCGTGACCATCTGGTGCAGCACGTATTCCGGGTAGCCCTTTGGAATACCGCAGTTCAGCGCCTGCAGCCCGGCCAGCACGCGTGCCAGCGAGCCATGATGGTCGGCGCCCAGTTCGGTGATCGCGCGCTTGTAACCGCGCTGCCACTTGCTCAGGTGATAGGCGACATCCGGCACGAAATAGGTGTAGCTGCCGTCGGACTTGCGCATCACCCGATCCTTGTCGTCACCAAAGTCGGTGCTGCGCAGCCACAGCGCGCCGTCAGACTCGTAGCAGTGCCCCTGCGCCTGCAGCGCGTTGACGGTCTCTTCGACCTTGCCGTCGGCGTACAGCGAGGATTCCAGGAAGTAGACATCAAAGCCCACCGCGAACGCGGCCAGATCGTCATTCTGCTCGCGCCGCAGCCAGGCGACCGCAAAACGGCGCGCCGCGTCGATGTCGTCAAAATCCCCGCTGCCAGTGATGGAATGCGAATCGACCTCGACCATCGCGCCGGCAGCGTAGGCATCGGCAACGGTAGCGATGTAGTCGCCGCGATAGCCGTCGGCCGGCCAGCGTGGGTCGTTCGGGTCGATACCGCGCCCGCGCGCCTGCACCGACAGTGCCAGATTGTCGATCTGCACGCCGGCGTCGTTGTAGTAGAACTCCCGCGTCACCGCCCAACCCGTCGCCGCGAGCAATCGCCCCAGCGTGTCGCCGATGGCCGCCGCGCGACCATGGCCCA
>JBGTIE010000150.1:0-6364 GCA_041745855.1 Lysobacterales bacterium
GACTTCCTGCAGAAGATCTGGATCCTGCGCAAGCTGCTGCACCCGATGGATGAACTGGCGGCGATCGAATTCCTGCTCGACAAGATGAAGAACACCAAGTCGAACGACGAGTTCTTCCAGTTCATGAAGCGGTCCAGCTAGCGCGCGCGGAAGCGAGGGTGCGAGTCAAGCTGATGTTTTGAGGAACCTGCGAGGTCTGAGGGCCCAGGGCCCAGGGCCCAGTCCAGAGCGAACTTGAGGCGAGTGTGGAGGTTACCGCTCAGTTTGCTGGCCTGCCCTCGCCACCGGCGGTCTGATTCGGAGCTACCAATGACGCAGGCCGAAGGCGCTTTCGTTCCCACCGGTTTTGCGCTGCTGCGGCAGATCCTGCTCGACAACTTGCGACTACTGGCTTTTCGCAAGCCGTCGATGACCCTTGCCCAGCGGCCATGGGCTTATCTGGCCTACGCCCTCGCGGTTACGTGGCTGGTCGGCATCGGCCGTTATTGGGATCATCCGGACGCCCATCGCTGGCAGTACCTGGGACTGGGCTCGGTCGCCTATGTGTTCGTGCTGGCGCTGATCCTGTGGCTGTTCGTGTGGCCATTGCGACCGCGCCGCTGGACGTATCACAACGTGCTGCTGTTCGTCTGCCTGACCTCGCCCCCGGCCCTGCTCTACGCCATCCCGGTAGAGCGCTTCCTGGAGATGGGTCTGGCCCAATCGGTGAATGCCTGGTTTCTGGCCATCGTCGCCTGCTGGCGGGTAGCCCTGCTGTACTGGTTCCTGCGCCATCTGGCCGGGCTCAGGGCCGACTTCGCGATCGTCGCCTGCCTGCTGCCGATGACCTTGATCCTGGTCACCCTGGCGCTGCTCAATCTGGCGCACACGGCCTTCCAGATCATGGCCGGTATCGACGCCGCCCAGACCGCCAACGACACAGCGCACGGCATTGTGACGATGATCGCGATGTTGGCCATGATGGCCTCGCCAGTCCTCGTCATCGCCTACGTCGGCTACATCTGGCTGGCTTGGCGCGAGCGGCGGTAAGCGACGGCAGTAAGCGAGTGGAGCACTTCCCAGGCTTTGCGAAGTGGCCGATGCTTTCAAGCGACGACCATGAAGTCGGGAGTCGGGAGTAAGGGCGAAAGCCAGAGCAAAAGCGAAAGCCAGACGCGCTCGCCAGAGAGTTCCAGCGGCAGCGAGTCCCGTCGGGGTCGGGGTCGGGGTCGGAATCGGTATCGATCCGTTAGCTGGCCTACCCAGTCCCGGCATCTTCCTGGCGAACCGGGTAACCACGCCGCCTCAGCTTCGTTTGCATCGCCACACCCAGCTGACGTACTCGATCGTTACCCGGTGCAGGTCAAAGTCGTTCGTGGCCAAACCCACGCCGTTGCCGTACTCGTACTCAGCATCGCGGTACTCATACTCGTACTCGATGCCATAAGGGTGCTTTCGAGTACGAGTACGAGCAGGATCATCGACGATCGCGGGAAGCCAGAGAAAAAGCGAAAGCCAAACGCGCTCGCCAGAGAGTTCCAGTGGCAGCGAGTCCCCTCGGGGTCGGGGTCGGGGTCGGAATCGGAATCGGAATCGGTCCTTTACCTGGTGTGCCCAGTCCCGGCCTCGTCCTCGCGAACCGGGTAGCCACGCCGCCCATCGCCACAACTCGATGGCTGGCTGCATACGGTCAAGTCGTTCGTGGCCGAACCCACGCCGTTGCCCTTGAATCCGATTCCGATTCCGATTCCGACCCCGACCCCGATTTCATACCTGACCCGCCTCGCACCATCCGTTTTCCTTGCACCCCTCACGCCACCACGCGCCTTGCCCGCAATCCCTGCGTGATATATTCGCGCCCCTCGCAGATGGCTAGGGGAGAGTCTCATGGCGGTTTCCGATGCGCTGGCACAGGCGGCACTCGACTATCACCGCCAGCACCCTCCGGGAAAGATCAAGGTCACCGCGACCAAGGCGCTGACTACCCAGCGGGATCTGTCGCTGGCCTATTCGCCCGGCGTCGCCGCGGCCTGCATGGCGATCGTCGACGACCCGGCCGAAGCCTCCACTGTCACCGCCCGCGGCAATCTGGTCGCGGTCATCAGCAACGGCACCGCGGTGCTGGGACTGGGCAATATCGGCCCGCTCGCTTCCAAGCCTGTCATGGAAGGCAAGGGCGTACTGTTCCAGAAGTTTGCCGGCATCGATGTGTTCGATATCGAGATCAGCGAGAGCGACCCGGACAAGATCGTCGACATCGTCGCCTCGCTGGAGCCCACTTTCGGCGGCATCAACCTGGAAGACATCAAGGCACCGGAATGCTTCTACATCGAGCGCAAGTTGCGCGAGCGGATGAAGATTCCGGTCTTCCACGACGACCAGCACGGCACCGCGATCATCGTTGGCGCCGCGCTCTACAACGCGCTTGAAGTGATCGGCAAGAAGATCGACGAGGTGCGGGTGGTGGCTTCCGGCGCCGGCGCGGCTGGCATCGCCTGCCTGGACATGATGGTGGCGCTCGGCGTGAAAGTCGAGAACATCATGATTTCCGACCGTCAGGGCGTGGTCTACAAGGGCCGCGCCGAGGACATGGACGACTCCAAGTCGCGCTATGTGCGTGATACGCCGATCCGAACGCTGGGCGATGCGCTGGATGGCGCCGACGTGTTTCTGGGCGTCTCGGCCGCTGGCGTGCTCAAGCCCGAGATGCTGGCGAAGATGGCGCCACGGCCGGTGATTCTGGCGCTGGCCAACCCGATTCCCGAGATCATGCCGGAGCTGGCCAAGCAGGCACGGCCGGACTGCATCATGGCGACCGGCCGTTCGGACTACCCGAACCAGGTCAACAACGTCCTGTGCTTCCCCTACATGTTCCGCGGCGCGCTCGACGTCGGCGCGACCACGATCAACGAGGCGATGAAACTGGCCGCGGTGCGGGCGATCGCCGCGCTGGCGCGCGAAGGCGCCTCGGACGTTGCCGCCGCGGCCTATGGCGGCGAGCCGGTAACCTTCGGTCCCGAGTACCTGATTCCGCAGCCCTTCGACCCGCGACTGGTGGTCTGGGTGTCGACCGCAGTGGCCAAGGCGGCGATGGAGTCCGGCGTGGCGACCCGTCCGATCGAGGACATGGAGGCCTACCGGCAGAAGCTCTATCAATTTGTCTTCCGCACCGGCCTGCTGATGAAGCCGGTGTTCGACCGGGCCAAGGCCGATCCCAAGCGGGTGGTGTTTGCCGAGGGTGAGGAGGAACTGGTGCTGCGCGCGGTCGCGACCCTGAACGAGGAGGGTCTGGCCAAGCCGATCCTGATCGGCCGGCCGGCCGTGATCGAACAGCGTATCGAGCGGCTCGGCCTGCGCATCCGCGAGGGTGAGCATTTCGAACTGACCAACATCGATTCGGATCCGCGCTTCAATGACTACTCGACCGAGTACCACCAGTTGATGGCTCGCCGCGGTGTGACCGCACCGATGGCCAAGGCGATCGTGCGCTCGCGCGGCACCGTCATTGCAGCGCTGATGGTCAACCGGGGTGAGGCCGACGCGATGATCTGCGGTGTGGTCGGTCGCTTCCGCAACAAGCTGCGCCATGTGGTCGACGTGATCGGGCTGGCGCCCGGCGCGCGCTGCGCGTCGGCGATGTCCGCGGTGGCTTGCGACAAGGGCGTGTTCTTCTTCACCGACACCTACGTGCAGTGCGATCCAAGCGCCGAGGAGCTGGCCAGTTCGGCCCTGATGGCCGCCCAGCGGCTGACGATCTTCGGCATCAAGCCGCGCGTGGCGCTGCTCAGCTGCAGCAGCTTCGGCACCCTCGACGACCGGTCGGCGCAAAAGATGCGCGAAGCGCTGGCGATCCTTCAAGCGCGCGTGCCGGAGCTGGAGGTCGACGGCGAGATGCACGCCGACGCCGCCCTCGACCCGAAGCTGCGCGAGCGCATCATGCCGGATTCGCCGCTGACCGGCGCCGCCAATGTGCTCGTATTCCCGAATCTCGATTCGGCCCACATCAGTTTCAACATGACCCGCGTGATGACCGATGGCATTGGCCTGGGCCCGATCCTGATGGGCCTGGCCAAGCCAGCCTACGTGATGACCAGTTCCTGCACCGTCAGGCGCCTGATCAACATGAGTGCGCTGGCGGTGGTCGAGGCACAGGTACGCGAGCGGATGGCCGAGGAACTCGCCGCAGGCTGACCGACGGCGTGCCGGACCGGTGGAAAGCGCTGGGCGCGGCGGTGCCACGATACGCCGACGTGCCAGTGGATCGGGAACAGTGCTGCGAACCGGACCCCCATCCGGACAGTGCACAGCCCTGACAGGACGCGCTGCATGACCCTATCCGTGGCGGTGATCGGAAGCGGCATCGCTGGCCTCAGCGCCGCCCATGGCTGTCGTGAGGCGGGTTATGGCGTCCGTATCTTCGAGGCACAGCCGGCGCTGGGCATGGCAGCCCACAGCATGTCGGTCGACGGCGGCATCGTCGACGCCCCGCTGCGGATCATGAACCCGGACGCCTGGCGCAGCACCCTGGCCCTGGCCGAACGGGTCAAGATCGGCACCTTCAAGATCGATGTGTACACCTCCTGCAGCTGGACCGATCGGCACACCTGGTTTCGCAGCAGCCGGATGCCGCTGACCGGCTGGCTGCTGGCCGGCTCGTGGCGATATCTCGATCTGCGCAGCGCCCGGCTCGCGCTCGGATTGGCGAGACTGGCCCGTCTGACCCGCCGCTTGCAAGCCGATAGCGATCACCGGGTGATGGCCGACGTGCTGGCCGAGCACCAACCTGATCCGCTGTTCTGGCGCGGTTTGATCCTGCCGATCCTGCTGACCATCTGCACCTGCGACGAGGAGCACGTGTTGGTCTGGCCCGCCTTGCCGCTGCTGAGCCTGCTGCACGGGATTCTGCATACCAGCGACGCCAAACGTCTGCGCGGCGGCACCGCGGCCCTGGCAAAAGCCTTGGCACACGACATTCCGCGCCATGTGGGCAGCCACGTGACCGAGCTGCACGAACGCAAGAGCGGTGTCACCGTGCGCAACGCCCGCGGCGAGGGCGGCCGCTTTGATCGGGTCATCGTGGCCACCCAGGCCAACCAGCTGGATTTCCTCGAGCCGGCCCGTTTCGGCGCCGAGCGTGAGGTGCTGCAGGGCATCACCTATGCGTCCGGCGAGCTGGTTGTGCACCGCGATGAGCGCTTCATGCCGCGCCATCAGCGCGACTGGACCGCGCTCAACTTCCAGATGGATCGCGCCCTGCGGCGGACGACCTTCAGCGTCTGGATGAACTCGGTCGAGCCTACGCTCACAGGCGCTCAGCCACTGTTCCAGACCTGGAACCCACAGTTCGAGCCAGCGCCCGACAAGGTACTGGCCCGCCTGCCGATGCAGCGCGCCGTGGTCACCGACCGCACCGCCAGTGTCCTGGGTCAGCTGCGCAGCTGGCATGCCCAGCCCGACCGGCGACTTTTTTACTGCGGGTCCTGGGCACACGAAGGCGTGCCGCTGCTGGAGTCCGCGGTCAGGTCGGCGCAGACCGTCGTCGAGAGGCTGCGGCAGCTGGATACGGCGAGCGGGTAAGTGTTGCGAGTCGGACAAGAGCCGAAGAGCTGATTGACCACAAAGGACACGAAGGACACAAAGGAAAGCAGAGCAAAAGCGACGAGCCGATAGCTGGTGCAACCGACCAGCGCACTCGGGGATTGCGGCGGGGCCGGTCGGGAGCCTCCATCATCAAGGCTCTTCCTTTGTGTCCTTTGTGTCCTTTGTGTTGAATGCTCTTTCGCTCTTGAGCCCCACGATCCATACGGGCACAGCCAAGCCCTCGCCCGCCCTACAATGCACCTGATGGACGCCCCGGTCATCCCCGTCTCGCCACTCCGCGTGCCGATCTTTCGCAATGTCTGGCTGGCGAGCCTGTTTTCCAACTTCGGCAGCCTGATCCAGTCGGTCGGCGCGGCCTGGTTGATGCTGGAGATGACCCAGCGGGCCGACATGGTGGCGCTGGTGCAGACCTCGATCGCGCTACCGGTGGTGCTGTTCTCGCTCCTCGGTGGGGCCATCGCCGATGGCCTGGATCGTCGGCGGGTGATGCTCGCCGCGCAGGGCTTCATGCTGGTGGTGTCGGTCGCGCTGGCGCTCTGCGCCTGGCAGGGCCTGCTGACGCCGTGGCTGCTGCTCGCATTTACCTTCCTGATCGGCTGCGGCGGCTCTTTCAATGCGCCGGCCTGGCAGGCCTCGGTACAGGACATGGTGACACGACCGCAGTTGCCGATCAGGAAGGTAAATGCGAGCAGCAGCCACGGCGTCAGCAGGCCCTGCCAGGCGCAGAGCGCCAGCGCGACCGACACCACCAGCATGAAGCCCTGCGCGGCGAGCATCACCCGCC
>JBGTIE010000151.1:0-1790 GCA_041745855.1 Lysobacterales bacterium
GCGCCGGCCGCGGCGCTCAGAAAAGCCTGGCCGATGTCGATCCGCTGGCGCGCACGCTGCGCATGGAAGGGTGGATTGCTGACAATGTGCTGGTACATATGGGGCAGGCCAGTGGTGACATCATGCCAATGGAAACCAAGCTGCACGCGATCCGACTGGCTGGCCAGATTCTGCCGTGCCAGTTCGAGTGCGCGGGCGTCGGCCTCGTACAGGTCGAGCGATGCGATCTTCGGACAGCGCTGCAGGAGCTCACTGGCCAGATAACCGAAGCCGGCGCCCAGATCGGCCACTGCGCCGTCCAGATCGCGCGGCAGGTGTTCGGCGAGCAGCTGCGAAGCCGGGTCGATGCGGTCCCACGAGAACACGCCCGGACGGCTCAGGTAGCGGCCGTCGGCGATTGCTTGCGGCGCGTCCAGTTCACGCCATTGCGCCGTCAGTTGCGGGTCCAGCCGACTCTCGGGCCCGGTCCAGAACACCCGGCACTGATGCTTGGACAGCACCTGCAAGGGGCCCGTCAGGGCCTGAACGTCCGTTTCACAGGAGCGTGCGCCCTCACGATTGGCCTGGCTGACCACCAGCACGCCCCCAGGCGCAAGCCGATCGAGTGCACGCACATAGGTGGCGCGGGCGTGCTCGCGCTGGCGCGGCGGCAGCAGCAGGACCATTGCATGGCGCGCGTCCGAGTCGCTGCTCAACGCCAGACCGGCGTTGCTCAGAGCGTCGAACTCGGGCTTGTAGTCCTGCTCGCAGACCAGCCGCGGCCAGTCATGGGCAAGCAACGCTTCGCCGGCGCGTGCGCCAAGGAACAGCGCCGAACCGTCCGCCGGCCAGTCCAGGCGGCCCAGATGGAAGGGATGGAACAACGCCGCTACCGGCGCATCGAGAGTATCGGCCACTGCGTTTGTGCTGCCGGATGAGTAGCGGGGGATGGTAAGGGTTGCGGGGAGACAGTCAATCGGATCAAGGTAGAGGGGTGTGCGATCCAAACGGCTGCAGATGGAGAGCAGAGATGTGAATACGACAGGCGGGGTCGGGGTCGGAATCGGAATCGGAATCGTCTTTAACCCGGATGTTTCATGAACGTGCGTAGCGAGACCGCCAAGGGCGCGTCGTGGTGCGGTCCGCGGACCGTTTGGCAGTGAAGGCGTAGTTCGCTCTACGTTGAGCTGACAAACGGGAGCAGACCGCGCTACGGCACGATGATTGGCGGTCGCAGTAGCAGGTTCATGGAATATCCGGGTTTAAGGGCAACAAAATGGGTCCTGGTCAGGGACACCGGCCGGTTAACGAATCGATACCGATACCGATTCCGACCCCGACCCCGAGCGGGGCTCGCTGTCCCAGCCCTCGGCCCCGCCCACTACCAAATCCCCATCGCCACCCCCGCCGCCAGCGTCGCGCCGACCTCGCCGCAGCGGTCGAGATCCTCGTTGGCGATCTGCTTGCGGGCGAGGATCGCTTCGGCCGACTGGGCATTTGTATTGACGATCAGCGGCTCGCAGACCGGCTTCCAGCGCAGGCCCTGGGCGATCCGGGCCAGTTGCCGGTGCGCGCCGCTGCCGTCGGAGCCGGCACAGATCAATGCGGCGTAGGGCAGGCCGGGACAGCGATCGAGCAGGGGGTAATAACAGCGATCGAAGAAGTCCTTCATTGGCCCCGACAGTCCGGCCAGATTCTCCGGGCCGACCAGGATCAGACCGCTGGCGGTCAGCACGTGCTCGGGCCGGGTCTGGCGGGCCGTTTGCCGCTTCACTGAGACGCCGCCCTGATCCCGCGCGGCGCGCTCGACT
>JBGTIE010000152.1:0-11828 GCA_041745855.1 Lysobacterales bacterium
TCGGCCTGCGCGTGCCGCTGGCCGCCGAGCGCGGCTATCACCTGCAATGGCGCGAGCACGATTGGCCTGAGTTGCCACCGCTGGTGTTCGAAGACCGCTCGGTGATTCTGACCCGCTTCGCCGGCGGATTGCGTCTGTGCGGCTTCCTGGAGTTCGCCCACCTCGACGACCCGCCCGACCGGCGCAAGTGGCAGCGACTGGAACGACTCGCCCGCGAGTTGCAGTTCCCCGTCCGCGGCAGCCCAACCCACTGGTACGGCGCCCGCCCAACCCTGCCCGACTACCTCCCCGCCATCGGTCGCTGGCCCGGGGCGGAGAACCTCGCATACGCCTTCGGCCACCAGCATCTCGGCCTGACTCTGGCTGCCACCACCGCAGAACTGGTTGCGAAGGGTTACAGCGAGAGCCATTGGCCAGAAGAGTTCACAATTGCTCGCTTCGACGGGTGATGCGTTGCCGCGCCATAAGGAACCTCGAGTTGCACTCGGGCAGCGAAGCCAGGTAAAGCGTGAGGCGACCCATCCGAGTACAACTCGGGAGACCAAGTGCATCAAAAAGCGCGGAGCGCCGCAGTCCAAAGTGCCGCGCGCTCTGTAAGGAGGAAACAGGAACGCCTCAAAGCGGGCATATCCGTCAAGCCCCAAGCGAACCCGAGATCTCAGTGCCGCCCCAAAACAGCAAGCCTGACCCCCTCAGCCCTCAGCCCTGAACCCGCAACAACACACCGCACCGCCGAACAGCGAGCTACTATCAATCCTTCGGACGCGAATGCGGGTAGGGCCATGAGTCTGTGGAAGCGGTCACTGAGCCTGGAGCGGATGGAGCAGGTTGCCGAGGGGACTCTGGTGGGGACGCTGGGGATCCGCTTCGTCGAGCTGCGCGAGGACGCGCTGGTGGGCTCGATGCCGATCGATACTCGGACCGTGCAGCCTTTCGGGCTGCTCCATGGCGGCGCCTCGGTCGCGCTGGCCGAGACCCTCGGCAGCATGGCCGGCCAGATGACCGTCGACGAAGACCACATGGTGGTCGGGTTGGAGATCAACGCCAATCACCTGCGCGCGGTGCGTGCGGGTCTGGTGACCGGTGTCGCAAAGCCCCTCCATCTGGGTCGCAGCACCCAGGTCTGGGAAATCCGCATCACGGACGAGGCCGATACCCTGGTCTGCGTGTCACGGCTGACGCTGGCCGTGGTCAAGCGCGGTCGATGAGGGTCCACCTGCTGGGCAGCGATGCCTGGATCGACGTCGAGCGAGGCGAGACCGTACTGGCGGCGGCCCGCAGGCAAGGTCGGGCGCTGCCCTACAGCTGTTTGTCCGGTCGCTGCGGCAGCTGTCGCGGCCATTTGCTGGCGGGCGAGGTGCACTATCCCTATAACCCGCCCGAGGCCTTGAGTCCGGCCGAGCTCGCCACCGGCGAGGTGTTGCTGTGCCAGGCGGTGCCGCTGACGGACCTGGAGATTGCGATCCGCGAAGTCGAGGCAGTGCGCGGGATTCCGTTGCGGCGGCTGGAACTGCGGGTGGAGGCTCTCAAACGACTGGCACCAGACGTGATGGGCCTGCGCCTGCAGCCGGCCGATGGCGAACCACTGGCCTGGCTTGCGGGGCAATACCTGGACGTGCTGCTCGCCGACGGCAAGCGCCGTGCCTTCTCGATCGCCAACGCGGCGACGCCAGACAAGCACGTCGAGCTGCACGTGCGGCGGGTGGCCGGCGGCGGCTTCAGCGAATACGTCTTCGAGACGCTGGAGGTCGGCATGCAACTGCAGGTCGAAGCTCCGCTCGGCACTTTTGTTGCCCGGGGCTACAGCGACCGACCGATGCTGCTGGTTGCCGGAGGCACCGGCTTTGCCCCGATCAAGGCGATCATCGAGCATCTGGTCGTGCGGCAGTCAGTCAACGCTCCAGTGGGCCCGGTCCAGTTGTACTGGGGCGCTCGGGTGGCCAGTGACCTGTATCTGGAAGCCATGGTCCGGCAGTGGGCGCAAGAGCTGCCCTGGTTCGACTACCAGGCCGTGCTCAGCGAAGCGGCGCCGGACGATCCGATGCACCGGCACGGTCTGGTCCACGAGATCGTGCTCACCGACCACCCGGACCTGACCGCCTTTGATGTCTACATGTCCGGCCCCCCGGCCCTGATCGACGCCGGCCGACACGCCTTCGTCGAAGCCGGCCTGCCGCTGGACCGGCTCTATTATGACTCCTTCGACTACGCGCCCGATGTGCTGGCGGCGATGATTCATTCCAGGAGAGCTTAGTCGGGCCCCAAGATCGGCGTGGAGGGCACAGGGCCCAGGGCCCAGGGCCCAGTAGGAAGTGTCTTTACTCGCAGGGAAGGGGCGGGCAGCCGCAAGTCGCTTCGCGACTGCTTTTTCTGGGCCCTGGGCCCTGTGCCCTGGGCCCTCAATAGCCGCACCCGCCTCCACTCACGACCCGTCGCGCCGCACTGCGCCGCGCGCCGCGCTACTCGAATCCATCCTCAAACAACTCGTCCCCGCCCGCCAGCGGCACGATGCAGGCCGGCGTATTGGCGGCGATGCGGGTGGTCAGGCGGGTGATCACGGTGGGGTGGAAGACCAGTTGATTGGAACCGCAATTGGCGCCGCTGGGGGGGCCGAAGTTGCAGTAGCTCATCAAGGTGCCGGGATTACCGCTCCCGCCGGGGCAGGAGACCGAGCCTACGTAGCAGCCTTGGCCCTCACCGGTGAAGCACTGGTCCACCGGCGGATTGTAGCAATGGGTGTGGACCGAGCCGAGGTTATGACCGATCTCGTGGGCAATCAGGCTCACACTGGCGGACACCGGCACGCTGCTGTCGTGAAAGATCTGGTTGACGCTGTAGCTGCCGACGAAGTTGGTAGTGCAATAGCGGTCCAGCCAGGCAATACCACTGGCCGAGAAGCCGCTCGTCGATTTGCCTGAAAGCAGCAACGCAAAGGCCCGCTGGACGCCGCCCTGGTTGTTCTGCCAATAGGTGCCGAACTCGGTCAGCTGGGCCTGGGAGGCGGGCGTGTCGATGTTGGTGAAAGGGTCCGAACCGACCCGCAGGAATGTAGTGCCGCGCAAGGTGCGCAGGCCGAGATCGCGCTCGTAGATGACATTCATCTGCAGGATCATCTGGTCGACCCAGGCGCTGGCGTTGTTGGTGTTGTTGCCGAAGCGTTTGGACAGCCATTCCTTGTCGGTGTCGATGGCCAGCGTCGCGGTGCCGAGTACGCCGGCAGGGGCATGCACGCGCAGATGGCTTAACGGTGGCATCTGTATTGGTAGCGCAACGCCAGACACCCGCGCCATCTCCGAATCGGTGCCGCATCTGCTCTGCAAGGGCTCGCTTGGGGCCGGCGGCACGCTCAAGATCGCCCGATCGCCGTCCCAGCGGACTTCATACTCGGTCAGCTGGCCGCCCTGGCCGCTGGCCGCTGTCCAGACGCCGTCGCGATGGAGCAGACCCCAGTTCGTTCCCTGGTCATCGACGCCGAGAAAGTAGTCAGCATGGTCGTTCGCCAGCCGCTGATGCACCCCGCCAGTTACCACCTCGGTCACCGCCCGCGACGCACGCAGCTCGACCGCTACCATCGTCGCGACACGCTCGCTCGCCGACTGTGGCTGCAGGCGCACCTCAGTGATCTCGCTGGTCGCCAACTCTAACAACGGCGCCGGGGCGGCGTTGAGTCCGACGCTGGCAACGAGTAGGCAACACAGAGCAACACCGACACGCAGAGTCATTTGAATCACCGATTGTTGTTCCCCGTGCTAGTCAAAACGCAGTTTAGGGCTGTCAGGTGACCTTCGACCGACCACTGGCGAAGCCCGGTTGCTTCATGAACGTGCACTCCCCTCAGTCAGCCCTGCGAAAGTGTACGTAAAAAGGTACACTAGCTTGATGGCTACGGCCCTGAGGCGGATGAAGGAGATCCAGAATGACAGTTGACAAGGGATATGTGGGCTCGGACTTCGACGCTTTTCTCGCTCAAGACGGGCTGTTGGAAGAGGTCAGCGCGGCGGCAGTCAAGCGGGTCATCGCCTGGCAGCTCATGCAGGCCATGAAGGCGCAGGGGCTGAGCAAGTTGGCCATGGCCAAGCGCATGGGCACCAGCCGCTCCCACCTGGACAGGATTCTGGATGCCCGGGACCCGGGCATGACGCTTGAAACGCTCAGCAAAGCCGCCCAGGCCGTCAATTGCCAGGTGCGAATCGAGTTGACTGCAAATGGCGTTGTCTGATCGCGGGTGTTAGCCCACTTGCTTCTCCGCCCCCGCAGCACCAGACCACGTCAGCATGCGCCTCCCGGAACCGCGCCAGCGTTCTCGCACTCGACGATGCGTCGATTTTCCGCGCCCCAGCCTTGCCAGCGCCGCCTCTAGCAGGTATGAAGGGCGCCTTCCCTTGTTGATCCGGAGAGCACGTCGTGAGTGGACAACCGAAGCCGGGTTTTTACTTTGTCGTTCTGGCCGTTGTTCTGGGCCTGATCGGTTATGCGGTCTACCGTTTTCAGGCACCAGGGCCCGATTCGGGCGCAGTCAGCGGTCAGTACGATCGCGCCGACAGTGGTGCCCAGGGCACGCCAGCTGGTGACGGCGGGCTGGAAGCGGCAGACTCCGGCGGCCCGACCACCGTCTCCGAGTACGCCTACGTCGCCTCGGCCAAGCTGCCCGACGTCAAGGGCGTCTCCAACTACGGCGCGCTGAGCGATCGCACGGTCAAGTTCGCGATCAATGTCTGGGCCGGCTGGGCGCCGATCGTGCATGCCAACGGTGGTTTTCGGCCGGGCAAGCAATGGACCACGCCTGGCGGCCAGCCCTTCAAGGTGGAGCTGGTGCTGATCGATGATCCGGTTGCGATGCGCGACGCCTTTGCCAGCGGCAACGTGCACATTGGCTGGGCCACGGTCGACATGCTGCCGCTGCTGCTGGAGAGCCTGCAAAAGGATTCGCGGGTGATGCCGCGGGTGTATCAGCAGATCGACTGGTCCAACGGCGGTGACGGTATCGTCGTGCGCGACACGGTAGTCAGCGCGCGCGATCTACGCGGCAAGACCGTGGTGCTGGCGCAGAATTCGCCCTCGCACTACTTCCTGCTCAACACGCTGGTCGATGCCGGGCTGCAGCCGGCGGAAGTGGACATGCGCTTCACCAACACCGCCTTCGAGGCCGCCGCAGCCTTCAACGCCGACAAGCGCATCGCCGGTGTGGTCAGCTGGGCGCCGGACATCTACAACCTGTCCGAGGTGCGCGGCAACAAGTTGCTGGTCTCGACGGCGACCGCCAACAAGCTGATCGGCGATGTCTGGTTCTCGCGTGCGGACTTCGCCAAGGACCATCCGGACATCATCGAGGGGCTGGTCCGCGGCATCTTCGATTCGATGCTCGAATTGGAAAGTACCGAAGCCAAGCAAAAGGTCGCCGAGTGGATGGGCGATGGCTATGCGATGCCGGCCTCCGAAGTCCTCGATATGCTCCCCGATGCGCACTGGACCAACTTCGCTGACAACCGCGAGTTCTTCTTGAACCGCAACAATCCGACCAACTTCGAGCGCACCTACAACAACGCTTTTTCGCTGTACCGGCGCGTCGGCAGCGTCTCGAACAAGGTGCCCTTCGACCAGCTGATGGATTTCTCGGTGCTGCAGAAGCTGGCCAAGGAACCGAAGTACGCCAACCAGACCAGCGACTATGCGGTCAATTTCGCGCCACGCGCGGCCAGTTCGATCCAGGCCGAGAGCCCGGAGATCCTGACCAAGACGGTCGTGATCCACTTCTATCCGAACTCCTTCGATCTCGATCACAAGATCACCAAGCAGGACAGCAAGGGCAAGACGGTGGAAGAGCCCTATGACCCGAACGTGCCCTTCGTGATGGAGGAAGTCGGTCGGCTGGCCGGCCAGTACGGCGCCGCGCGCATCGTCATCGAGGGCCACACCGACGGCTCGATGCGCGGAAGTGTGCCGGAGTCGGCGGTGGTGGAACTGAGCAGCAATCGCGCCTTGTCGGTCAAGCAGGCGATCGTGCGCAAGTTCCCCGAACTCGACCCGAACCAGTTCTCGACCCAGGGCATGGGCTGGAAACGCCCAGCCGAGCCCACCGACGCCGACAACCACGCCCGCAATCGGCGGGTTGAGGTGAAGGTGTATCCGTTGGAGGCCCAGTGAGAGCAGGGCTGAGGGCTGAGGGCTGAGGGCTGAGGGGTCAGGGAGCGAATTCGCTCCCTTGGTTCGTCGGCCTGTTTCAGTTCAATGGGGAGAAAATTCCGTGATGTTTCTGCAGGGCGAGAACTTCGTCGAAGTGAGGCAATGCGCGCAGTCGGATCGCCCGACGTGCAGTGAGGTCCATATGGTTTCGAGCAAACCGGGTCCTGCGACCGCTCTTCTAGCCCCTCAGCCCTCAGCCCTCAGCCCTCTACTAGCGGGCCACGGGTGTACCTCGGACTTCGAGGCATGACCCGCCCCCCCTGGCTAGACACCCTGCTCACCCTGCGCCAGCCGGTCAGTCAGGCGTGGGCGCAGACGCTTGCCGGCACCTGCATCATGGGGCTCGGCTTTCTCTGGTTCATCAGCACGATCGGGCCGGCCGAAATGCGTTTTGTCTCGCCGGCGATCCTGCCCAGTCCGGCCGAGGTGATCGGCAGCGTCAAGAGCCTGATCACCGAGCGCGATCTGCTCAGCAGCGTTCTGGCGACGATGCAGCGGGTGCTGCTGGGCTTTGGCCTGGCAATTCTGGTCGGTGTGCCGCTGGGCGTGGCGGCGGGTTCCTGGCGCGCGCTGGAAGCCTTCCTCAAGCCGATCGTCACCGCCGGACGAAATCTGCCGGTGGCCGCATTGATCCCGCTGACCGTGCTCTGGTTTGGCATCTACGAGCAGCAGAAGGTGATGTTCATCTTCATCGCGGCGGTACCATTCATCTTTGCGGACGCTGCCGCGTCGATCCTGAATGTGCCCGAGCGCTACGTCGACACCTCGCGCACTTTGGGTGCGAGCGATCGCCAGATCGTGCTCAAGGTGCTGGTGCCGCTGGCCCTGCCGGACATCTTCCGTTCGCTCCGTTCGCTGTTCGGACTGGCCTTCGGCTACATCATGCTGGCCGAGCTGATCAATGCACCGCAGGGTCTGGGAGCGATGCTCAATGTCAGCCAGCGGCGTGGTCTGACCGAGCACATCTTCCTGATCCTGATTGTGATCGGGCTGATTGCGTGGACCATCGACTACAGCCTGGGCAAGCTGGAGAAGAAGCTGTTCCCGTATCGCCACTAGCTATCGATAATGGCAGCGGCCATCTGGATTACCGGGAGTTTCTACATGGTTTTGAGGGCCCAGGGCCCAGGGCTCAGGGCCCAGCAAGTCAAGCGCCAATCAAAGGGCGATGTTGGCCCTCGCGTGCCAGCGCACAGTCCGAATCGAAAAGGAGTTTGCGATGAGTGAAGCTGAAGTCGCGCTGCCGGAACTGGAAGCCGCCTCCGAGTCCAGTGTGCCTGTGGTCGAGTTCAAGAACGTGGCAAAGGTCTACGGTGAAGGCGCACGCGCCCTGACCGCCGTCAGCAACGTCAACTTCACGATCCCCGACCACCCTAACCGGGGCGAGTTCGTCGCCATCCTCGGACCGTCCGGTTGCGGCAAGAGCACGATTCTGCGGATGATCGCCGGCCTCAAGCCGCAGTTCCCGGCCACCCGCGGCGAGATCCGCGTCTTCGGCGAGGCTATTACCGGTGCGGCCGCCGATCGCGGCATGGTGTTCCAGGACTACACCTCCTTCGATCACCTGAGCGTACTGGACAACATCGCTTTCGGTCTGGCCCTGCGTGGCGAAACCAAGCCGGCCCGCAACGAACTCGCGATGGAGTGGATCGGCAAGGTGGGCCTGGATCCCAAACGCGACGCGGCGAAGTACCCACATGAGCTCTCCGGCGGCATGCGCCAGCGCGTAGCCATCGCCCGCACGTTGATCCTGCACCCCCGCATCATCCTGATGGACGAACCCTTCGGCGCCCTCGACCCGCCAACCCGACTGGCGATGCAGGACCTGCTGGTCTCACTCTGGCGCGAGCGCGAGTCGACCGTCTTCTTCATCACTCACAGCATCGAAGAAGCAGTCTATCTGGGCGATCGCCTGCTGATCTTCTCGCCCAGTCCAGGCACCGTCCTGCACGACATGAGCGTGCCAGCGCCGGATCGTCCGGCCAACGAAATGCAGCGCGACCCGGCCTTCATCGAAGAAGTCTTCGTCGTTCGCGACCTGCTCGACGACCTGGAAGCGCAAGCTCAGGCACAGATGGAGGCTCAGAAAAAGGCGCAGGAAGCGGAGGAGGCGTAGCGCCGGGCATCCAAGAGCAAGAGCGTTCGCACGCGGAGACGCGGAGAACGCGGAGGAAGAGCAACGGTGATCAAGCGTCGTCAATCCGACTACTACCGGCTGCTGGGAGAGGCCGACCGCGAGGCAGACTGCAGCGGCTTCATCCTTTTCCTGCTCGATGCCACTCACGATGCTCTCGCCCAGGCGATCGGCGATGCCTCCACAGACACCACAAACCCACAGACGCCGGTAGAAACGCCGGTAGAAACGCCGGTAAAAACGCCAGAGCGGATCCTCTCTCTGTTGCGGGCGAAACCCACTTGCACGCTGGCCGATTTGGCGGCGACAGTGGGCAAGTCCCAACGTGCCGTCGAGCGCGCGGTGGCTCGCCTGCAGGAGCACGGTCGAGTGCGCCGTATCGGGCCACGCAAGGGCGGCCGCTGGGAAGTGCTGGGCTGAGTCGCTCAGGACGACATCGGCCCGTCCGCAACAAGCTCGCGCAACAGCTCGTTCAACGGCTCCACACCCAGGTCCGCGGCTGAGCGAACTCTCGTAGCAGCCTCGGCGGCGTTGGCCAGTTCCTTGTGCAGCCAGTCCATAACGCCAAGCGGCAGGTCACTGGCGTCTGACTCGTTGCTTTGCTGCTTGGCTTGCAGCAACCCGTCGATCATCGCGCGCTCGCTGTCGCTCACCCACTCGGCCTCACAGAGTCGGACGAAGGCGGTCGGCGGCTGCTGGCCGCTGGCGGCGATCCAGCGACAGGCCAGCAGCGCACGCAGGGTGTAGAAGAACTTTTTCAATCGAACCGTGCTGGTCTGCAGATGCTGCTCGGCGATGCCTTGTGCGGTGCGCAGATAGTGGTGATAGCCGGCCGGCGCGCGAAAGGCTCGCGGCAACCAGTTCCGCAACTGTTGCGCCAGCGGTCCGCTTTCGCGATATCTAATCGGTGAATCGAGCCATTCGTACAGCGCGATATTGCTGCGGTAGTAAAGCTGCAGGGACTTGCGCAGGTCCCATCCGGACAGATCCAGATCACCCGGCAGCATGGCCTCGATCACGTCGCGCGGCTCATCGATGCGCAGATACCAGTCGCGCTGATGCACGTAGATGAAGCGCACGTCGAAGTCGCTATCTGGCGAGGCGAAGCCCCAGGCGCGCGAGCCAGACTCGGCGGCGTAGAGCACGCGCACTTCGTGCTCAGTCTCGATCGCATCCAGCGCCAGGCGGATCTCGTCCATCATCGGCAGCGTCTTTCCCAGCATTCGGTCAGCTCCCGCAGCAAGTCATCGACGATCGCCGCATCGACGACTTCAGGCAAGTCCGCCTTGTCACGACCGGCCAGGCAGCGTCGCTGCATACCCTCGGCCTCGGCAACCAGCGCGTCGTACTGGTGCTCACCGCGGCGGACCGACAGCAGGTATTCCAGATCCGCACCATCGAAGCGTACCCGCGGTTCGCCCCGCTCGACGATGGACACTGCCGAAAGCAGCAGGCGCAGCGTGTGCATCAGGTTCTTGGCGTCATAGTCTAGTTCGCCGCGTTCCTGCTGCTGCCAGCGCGCCTCGTTGCGTTCGGCTCGCCATTGCCAGTAGTTGCGATGATCCTCGCTGTCGCGGCGATAGGCCTGTTCAGCGAACAGCAGCAAGCCGATGAAGCGGGTCGCCTCGTCTGTCAGCGGGATGGATTCAACCGCCAGCGTGTCGCCGCGAAAAACGCCGCGTGCCGCGTCTGCGTAGTCATAAAGCCGATAGACCCCGGGCGCGTGCTCGAGGCGGGCTGCATGACATCGGTGCAGATCGACCCCGCTGTCGCGCAGCCGCCGCGGCCGACAGGGCGGCCCTTCGCCGCCAGTCAGTGCATCGCGATCGAGCAGGTAGCAATAGTCCTCGCGCTGCGGAGGCTCTTGCGGCTTGGGCTGGTTGATCCACTTGTTCTGACCGCGAGCTTTGCGGATCTGGCCAATTGCGTAGCCCACGTGGGTGTCGACGCAAAGTCTGGTGACGAAGAGCGATCGCCGTTGCCTGAGCAGCGCCATCTCCGGAGAATCCAGCCGAATGCAGTCCTGCGGCATCCACAGCAGCTCCAGCATGTTCGGATTCGCCACGCCCAGCAGCTCCAGCGCGCGTCGCAGGCTGTAGTAGACCTGATCGTGACGGGCGTCCGCGATCAGGTCGGGTGTCGCGGAGATGCGCAGAAAGTCGGCCGCCGGCTGCACGTAGATGCCGCGCAGATCGACGTCCGAGCTCTCGCCCGCAGTGCCATAGGCCCGACTGCCGGCGACACATTCGAACAGCAGGCGCTGACGATGTTGCAGGCGGAGTTGGTAGAGCGTGACAAGGGCGTCCATGCGTCAATGGTCTCATTTCAGCGCACGGATTCCCCTCAGCCAACACTCCGTGCTTGATTCCTTGCCTGATAGCCCGAACGAGACTAGCATCAAGTCATCAATCCAGTTTCAAGGCGCAGCATGATGATGCGTACCACAGTATCCATCGAACCCGACCTGGCCCGGCTGATTGAACGGCGCATGGCCGAAGAGGGCAAGGGATTCAAGCAGATCCTCAACGACACCCTGCGGCGTG
Organism: Lysobacterales bacterium; assembly: GCA_041745855.1. Lineage (GTDB taxonomy): Bacteria > Pseudomonadota > Gammaproteobacteria > Xanthomonadales > SZUA-5 > JAWLAT01. Next base: position 10,861 of record JBGTIE010000152.1, read on the forward strand.
GTTTCGAGGCGGCGATACGCGAAGCGCCGGCCCGTTACGAGGTACCGACTTTCGAATCGGCCGTGCTGCCCGGTGTCGACCTGACCAAGGTCAACCAGTTACTGGACGAGGAATCGCCATTCACTGGCGAAGCAGCGGCTGACTGACAATGATCGTCGTCGACCTCAACCTGCTGCTGTACGCGCACAACCGCAGCGTCGCGCAACACCCCGCGGCGCGGGTCTGGTGGAGCGAGCTGATGAATGGCGGCCAGGACATCGGTCTTCCCGAGCCGGTGCTGTTCGGCTTCCTGCGCACCACCACCCAACGCGGCATTCTGGCTGCGCCGCTGACTATCGATCAGGCGTTGGGAATCGTCCGCAGTTGGCTGGACTGGCCGCACCTGCGGGTCCTCTACGGCACCGCCGGCAGCCTCCAGCGCGCGCTGAAACTGGCAACGGCCCTCGGCTTGGCGGGGCGGCTGACTACCGATATCCAGATCGCGGCGCTGACGATGGAATACCGCGGCAGCCTGCATAGTGCCGACACAGACTTTGGGCGCATGCCGGGGTTGCGTTGGAGGAATCCGTTGTGAGCGGGACGTCGTTCTGAAGCCACAACCCGCCGTCATCCCCGCGCCCTCCAGATGGTGCCGCGCGCTCCTTTGGAGTGCGGCGACCTGGCGCCGCTTTGCTTTTGGGTGTGTGCGGAGAAGCAAAGCTCTGTCGGGCCAGCGCACTCCAGATATGCGCCGTGCGACCGCTTTTGGGATGTGACAGCGATCGTTACCCCTCGAGATACGCCCCCTCCCGCAACCTCCCCAACACCCGCTCCGCCGCCTCCTCAACACTCAGCACAGTCGTATCCAGTCGCAGCTCCGGGTCCAGCGGGGCTTCGTACGGCGAGTCTATGCCGGTGAAGTTTTTCAAATCGCCGCGGCGGGCTTTGGCGTAGAGGCCCTTGATATCGCGGCGTTCGGCTTCGGCCAG
>JBGTIE010000153.1:0-1923 GCA_041745855.1 Lysobacterales bacterium
AGGGCTCAGGGCCCAGAAGGTCAAGAGCCGACTTGAGGCGAGTCAAAACGCAATGGCTGCGCGTAACTTCCACGGTTGACTCAAGTTGGCTCTGGACTGGGCCCTGGGCCCTGGGCCCTCAGGTCATTACAGCGTCCTCAAAACATCAGTTTGAATCGCACCCGAGCGAGTAAGCGCAGGCTTGTTGCAACCCGGCGGCGCGACTAAGCTCGTTTGCTCAGACGATGAGGACACCGAAGTGAATGCGGTCCTGCGACCGGCCAGCTACAAGGACATCCTGCAACTTCCCGAGCACGTGACCGGCGAGATCATCGACGGGCAACTGCACACGCAGCCCCGACCGTCATCGCGGCACGCGCGGGTGGAACTGGGCATCGGACGTGAACTCTCCGGACCCTTCGATCTGGGTCGTGGCGGACCCGGCGGCTGGGTGATCCTGGTCGAGCCGGAACTGCAACTGCAGGCGCAGGTGCTGGTACCCGACCTGGCCGGCTGGCGCCGCGAGCGCTTGCCCCTGATTCCCGACGGACCCATCGACGTGGTACCGGACTGGATCTGCGAGATCCTGTCACCCGGTACCGCGAACCGCGATCGACGGATCAAGCTGCCCCTGTATGGCCAGCTGGGCGTACGCCACGCCTGGATTGTCGACCCGGCGGTCCGGACGATCGAGGTGATGCGCTTTGAGGCGCCCCACTGGCTGCTGCTCGCCACCCACGGCGACGACGATGCAATGCGCGCCGAACCTTTCGATGCGATTGCGATCGAGTTGGCGAGTTTTTGGGCATGGTGACGGGGCTAGGGACATATTGAACGCGATGGATAAGCCGTTTTGGGTTTTACGTTTCAGGTTTTGCGTAAGAGCAAAAGTGGAGCAGAACGAGGGCGATAACCCAAGTATCCCAGCTCTTCTGGGCCCTGGGCCCTGCCTGGCGTGCGCAGCACTTTGGAGTGCGATGCTCCGCATCGCTTTGGATGCTCTTGGTAGGGCTCACGATCCGGACCGCATCTGCAGCGGGGTTAAGCCTGGATCTCCTGGTTCGCATCGTTCCAGCAAACGGATCCTTGAGCTGGGTTCGGTCAGAGCATCCAAAGCGGCGCGGAGCGCCGCAGTCCAAAGCAAGAGCCTTGGGCTCCGCCCTTGATGCGGTTCGCTTACCGACATCCTACGCGCCAGCCCGCAGCTCTTCTGGGCCCTGGGCCCTGGGCCCTGTGCCCTGCCCTTGATGCTTCCCTCACCGACATCCTACGCGCCAGCCCGCGGCTCTTCTGGGCCCTGAGCCCTGTGCCCTGGGCCCTCGCTCTTCTGACCCCTCAGCCCTCACCCCTCAGCCCTGCTCCCAAAAAGTGCTGCCGCAGCGCCAGCCCGAAGCGCGCATCCATCTCGGTGCCGTTGTGGTCGCTTTCCAGCCACTGAATGCGCGGGGGCTTGGGTAGTGAGCGGGCGAGGGCATCGGCGTGTACTGGCGGGATGATCCGGTCATGCCGGGCGATCAGCAGCAGGGTGGGCGCGGTGATCTGCGCCGCGTCGGCGGCAGTATCGAAGCGCTCGCGCAACAGCCACTGGACCGGAAAGATCGGATAATGGCGGCGGGCGACCGCGACCATGCTGTCATACGGAGTGATCAGGGCCAGCCGACCGATCGGCCGCGACGCGGCCACGTGCAGCGCGATGCCACTCCCCACACTGCGGCCGAGCAGATCGACTCCGCGATGGGCGGGGGCGACCTGATCGTACAGTGCCAGCGCGTCGCCCTTGAGCAAATGCTCGGCCGGGCTGCCTTCACTGGCCCCATAGCCGCGATAGGCCAGCAGATAGATCGTGTGGTCGGGAAACCACTGGGCGTAGCGTTCGCGCTGGAACTGGATGGACTCGGCGTTGCCACCGAAATACAGCAGTGCCCGCGGCTGCCCCGGATTGAC
>JBGTIE010000154.1:0-2901 GCA_041745855.1 Lysobacterales bacterium
CTGGAGCGGCTGCTGCGCGATGCGGCCAAGGACCAGTTGTGGCAGCTGGAAGTCGCACCCTTCGATCAGGCACTGGCCCGACTGGAAGAGACAGGCGCCGACCCGGCCGCGCTGGACCGCTTGCGCTGGGCGATCGAGGAATTCCGCGTCTCCCTGTTCGCCCAGACCCTCGGCACCGCCGAACCGGTCTCGGCCAAGCGGCTGAATCGGTTGGTGAAGCAGGCGGAGTCGGGGCTGAGGGCTGAGGGCTGAGGGTCGGTAGAGCAGGGAACAGGGCCCAGGGCCCAGGGCCCAGAGGAGCCCCGACCATGCGTCCTTGCCTTACTCGACCCTTGCGCTGCTGATGCGGTTCGCGGAACTCACCGGCATCCTACGCGCCAGACCGCGGCTCTTCTGGGCCCTGAGCCCTGGGCCCTGGGCCCTGCTCTTCTGACCCCTCAGCCCTCAGCCCTCAGCCCTGCTTCTTGTCAGCCCTCAGCCCTGCTCCCCAACACATGCCCCAGATCATCCAACGCTCGACGCAGCTGGGCGGTGGTGGAGGTGTGACATGGGACCTTCACGCCGAGGCTGCGCCAGAGCGTCAGTTCGGGGTCGTCGAGGACCTCGTCGCGCAGGCGCAGACCGTTTCTCTGCAGCACCTCACCGATCTCCTCGCGCCGCTCGCGCAAATCGGCCATCGTCGTATCAAAGGCATGCTCGCCCAAGGTAAGACGACTGGCGAAGCTGAAGACATTGGTAAAAAACATGTCCACGTCATCGGCTTCGGGTTCGAGCACAAGCAGATCGGCCTTGACATACGTGCTGCTGTACTTGGCCAGGCCGACCTGCATGCGTGATTGGAGCATCGCGCGCAGGGATTGCGACAGCACCGCCGGGAGGCCACCGGCGATCAGGCTATCGGGAATCTTGCGGCCATTCTCGCGCGCCAGTGCGGCATCGAAAGGCACCAGCGGGTTGATGCCGATGACCAGATCAACGCCTTCGTCCAGCGCAACCGATGCGTGCAGCGTGCGCCGCAGTGCGCCGTCGACATACCAGCGGCCGTCGATCTCCACCGGCGGATAGAATCCGGGCAAGGCGGAGCTGGCCTGGACCGCCTTGGATACCGGCACATGGTCGTAACCGGGCGCGCCGAAGCGTACCGCCTCACCAGTGTCGAGCTCGACCGCGACCACGTACAGCTTGCGCGGCAGGTCACGAAAATCGTTGCTGCGGCCGTGACTGGACAGCACCTTGCGCAGGAAGACCTCGACCGAGTTGTTGTCGAACAACCCGGTCGGGATCAGTCCGCCCAGCGCACCCAACGACTCGCTCAGGCGCGCCTGAAATGGGTGAGTGGCCATATCGGTGATCCAGTCCAACAGCACCTTCGGCGCATTCATGACCCGCTTGAAGTACTCCGGAAACGCCGGTTTCAGGAACATCTCCGGTCGGAACCGTTGTGATGGCGGTGCGTCATCGGTGATGAACATCCGGCACATGTCCGCGGTGGTCAGCCCGTTTGCGAGACCCGCGGCGATAAAGGCGCCTGAGCTGACGCCGACATAGACGTCGAGCCGAGTCATGTTCAGTCCTTCGATCGCCTCGTCCAGCGCGCGCAGCGCACCCAGCTCGTAGATCCCACCAATCGGCCCGCCCCCGGCCACCGCCAATCCGATCTGGGAACGAAAGCGACGGGACTTCGGTTTGAGCGCGGCCTGGATATTCAGCATGTGGGGTCCCGTGGGCTGTCGGAACCTCGATTTTAGCGGCTGCGGGCTAGATTAGTTGCTCGCCATGCCAGGGCCCAGGGCACAGGGCACAGGGCCCAGAAGAGCAGCGCGTAGGATGCCGGTGAGGGGAACGAACCGCATCAAGAGCAGGGCCCAGGGCACAGGGCTCAGGGCCCAGAAGAGCCGCGGTCTGGCGCGTCGAGCGGGGGCTCAGGGCCCAGAAGAGCAACGCGTAGGATGTCGGTGAGGGGAACGAACCGCATCACAACGAGGGCCCACGGCTCAGGGCTCAGAAGAGCTGAGTCGGCGCGCGTTGAGTGTCGGTGAGCTCCGCGAACTCATCAACAGCGCGAGGGTCGAGGCAGGTCGAGGCGGGCGGCAAGGGCGCGCGGTCGGCGCTCTTCTGGGCCCTGGGCCCTGGGCCCTGGGCCCTGGCTCTACCAGCCCTCAGCCCTGCTCTTCCCTCATCTCTCGGTCCGCAACAACGCCGCCAACCCCATGAACAACCACGACACAATCAGCAGACCGCCGCCAAAGGGGGCAAAGCGGGTCCATGGCAGCACCGGCCAGATGACCGACAAAGCCAGCGCAAACCCGAACACGATTGCGCCGAGCGCGATGCCACCCAGCGCCAGCCGTTCTGCCAGCGAGCCCAGCCTTGTACCGAGGGCGGCCAGCGCGATGCCGTGCAACAGCAGGTAGTGCATGCCGCGGGCGAAGCGCTCGACCAACGCTTCGGACACCCGTGCGGGCAGCGCGTGGGCGGCGTAGGCGTCGCCGGCGATCGCCAAAGCTGCCAGCAAGGCGCCAAGGACAACGAAGCCACGGCCCTTCATCACGAAGGGCCGCGGCTCGTTTGTCTGGCGGTCAAACTCACTCGGGCGCCTTCAGCAGATCGTCCATCGTCTTGGCCAGATTGGCGTACTTCCAGCTCGGCAGGACGAAGGTCCAGCCCTCGGCGCGCTGGTTGATCGCCGCGGCATCGGCTTCGATGGTCGCGGTCTGCTCGGCGACGATTGCCGCCACCGCCGCGGCAGGATCGGCCTGCTCGGTGGTTGCGACGGCGTCTGTGGCTACATCGGACGACTCCTCGTCGACCTGCGCGGCATCTTCGCCATCGTCAGTCGCAGCGACATCGCCTTCGCTCGCAGCTGCGGCCGCCTCGGCCTCGCGTCGGACCTGTTCGCGC
>JBGTIE010000155.1:0-5355 GCA_041745855.1 Lysobacterales bacterium
ACCAATCGCCGCTTCCTGGCGCAGGACGCGCGGCCTGAACTGGAGGTCGACAGCCTCGGCGGCAGCGCCCAACTGCGTTGGGATCTGGGCGCCTTCAGCCTGGTCTCGATCAGCGCCTATGAGTCGGTCGAGATGTTCGCCCGCGGCGATGTCGACGGCGGATTTGGCGCCAGCTTTGCACCGCCGTCCGGACCCGGCTTCATCCCGTTTCCTGCCGAGTCCGGTGACGGCATTCCCAGCCATCGGCAGTTGAGCCAGGAGCTGCGCCTTGAATCGCAGGGCAGCTCGCCAACCGACTGGCAGCTGGGACTCTATGCATTCGACGAGCACCTGAGGCTCGACAACATCAGCTACGACACGCTGGCCGGCAGCGTGGTGAACGGCGTCGCCCAGCAGCGCCAGGACACTCGCGCTTATGCGCTGTTCGGCACCCTTGGCCATGCGCTGAACGAGCGTTGGCGGGTCGCGGCGGGACTGCGCTACACGCGCGACGAAAAAGACTTCATGGCACAGCGGCTTGTCTCGCCCATTGGCGCCGGCGCACTGGCACCCATCCGGGTGTCGCCATCCGACACCAACCTCAGCGGCGACCTGAGCCTGAGCTTCGCCGCCAGTGAGTCCCTTACCCTCTACAGCCGGATGGCCAGCGCCTATCGCGCGCCGTCCATCCAGGGTCGCCTGCTGTTCGGAGACGTGGTGTCAGTCGCCGATTCGGAGGACATCGTGTCCTTCGAACTGGGTCTCAAGGCCGAGTTGTTTGAACGTCGCGCGCGCCTGGCTCTGGCCCTGTTCGACTACCGCCTCGACGATGCCCAGCTCACTGCGGTGGGCGGGCAGACCAATTTCAACACGCTGATCAATGCCCGTCGGGTTGACGGTCAGGGCGCCGAGCTCGATTTCCAGGTACTGATCGGCGAGCACCTCAGCCTGGACGCCGGGCTGTCCTACAACCGCACCGAGATTCGCGACCCTGGCCTGTTTGTTCAGCCCTGCGGCGGCGGTTGCACGGTGCTGGATGAATCCGCTGGCGCGCCTGGACTGGTCAGCATTGATGGCAATCCTCTGCCTCAGGCACCGCGCCGCATTGCCAATCTTGGCGCCAGCTACTCGCGACCAGTGGGCAACGGCGAGGTGTTCCTGCATGGCGACGTGTCGCATCGCAGCGAAGTGAACTTCTTCCTCTATCGCAGCCCCGAGTTCACCGGCGCCGCGCTGACAGAAGTCGGTCTGCGCGCCGGCTACGGCTGGTCGGCTGGCCGCTACCGGCTGACCGCCTTCGCCCGCAACCTGTTTGATCGCACGGTGGCGGTCGGCGGGGTGGACTTCAACAACCTTACCGTTTTCCTCAACGAGCCGCGCCTGTTCGGCCTGGAGTTCGAGATACGGCGCTGATCCGCAGTTCCGACTCGCGCTGCCACCGCCACACCGTCTTCTCTGCTATCGCCAAAGGGAGTCATCATGCGATCCATCCTGCTTTCCATTCTGCTCGCCAGCCTGCTGGGCTGCGGCCTGAGTCAGGCGCAAGCGCCGCGCAGCTTCGACACCAATATCCTTGCTGAAACCTTCGGCGTGAAGCTGCCCGAGCAGATTGACGCGCCAATCGACGAGGTGATGCAGGGCTGCCCGCGACGCGACTGCATACCGTCCATCGACGCGCCGAAGTTCCTGCCGCCTGGCCAGTCCGGCATCACCGCCGACGAGGACCTGGTGATGGGCGTGAACTACGCCGGCGTGGCGCGTGCCTATCCCATCCATATCCTCAACCTGCATGAAATCGTCAACGACCAGATCGGCGATCTGGCCTTCGCGGTAACCTGGTGCCCTCTGTGCGGCTCCGGCCTGGTCTTCGACCGTACACTGGTGGACAAGAAGGTCGAGTTTGGCGTTTCAGGACTGCTGTACAACAGTGACCTGGTGCTCTACGACCGCGATACCTCGTCGCTGTGGCAGCAGATCACCGGGCGCGCCATCGCCGGCACGCGCCGCGGCCAGGTGCTGCGCAGCCTGCCGGTGTCACTCACCACATGGGCCGAGTGGCGTGCCGCCAATCCTGCCACGCAGCTGCTGTCCACCGACACCGGACATGAGCGCGACTACACGCGCAAGCAGCCCTACGGCGATTACGACACCAACGAGCGCCTGATGTTTCCCGCAAGCGGCGCCGCCGGCCTGCGCCTGCATCCCAAGACCGTTGTTTATGGCATCGAGTTGGAGCAGGGTTCGGTTGCAGTCAGCGAACGCGCACTGAAGGCCGAAGGCCGCGTCAGCATGACTATCGAGGGCGACATCCTGGTATTCGAGCGCCAGCAGGACGGTAGCGTGCAGGCGCGTAGCGAACGTCGTCAGACAGCGCTGGTAGCACACCGCATGTTCTGGTTTGCCTGGGCCAGCTTTCATCCTGGAACAACCCTGTACGACCCGCAGGGGCTGCCCGCTGCGCGCAAGGAGGCGGGGCAATGAGCTGGATCCACGAGGTTCCCGAAGACACTGCGGAAGGAGAGATCGCCGCGCTTCACGGCAGCCTGCGTGAGGCCCGCGGCAAGGTCTCCAACATCCTGAAGGTGCACAGTCTGCGCCCGGCGGCATTGCAGCATCACCTGGATCTGTACATGGGCTTGCTGTTTGCGCCCGGTGGCCTGAGCCGCGCCGAGCGCGAAATGGTGGCGGTGGTGGTGTCGCGCGCCAATGGCTGCGACTACTGCGTCGAACACCATCTGGAGGCGCTACGCCGCTACCAGCGCGACGAGAGCCAGTTGGCACTCATCGCAACGGACTTTCGCCAGGCCAACCTGACGCCTCGCCAGCGGGCCATGCTGGACTACGCGCAGGCACTTACCCTGCAGCCCGCCAGACTGCAACAGACAGACATTGAAAGCTTGCGCAGCCACGGCTTCGCCGATGCCGACATCCTGTTGCTGAATCTGATTGCGGCCTACTTCAACTTCGTCAATCGCATCGCGCTGGGGCTCGGTGTGCAGTTCGACCAGGAGGAGGTCCATGGATACAAGGTCTGACAGGGTTGGCCGCGTGCTGCGCACGGCTGGCAATCTGCGTCTGAGGCTTGTCGCCAGCGCGACGCTCACGGTAGCCGTGCTGATTGGCGCAGCGCTATTTGCCTCGTCGGCGCTGGAGCTGGGTCGCAGGCATCTAAGCACCATCGAGCAGATACGCGAGCTCGATACCTCGGTTGAGCGCCTGCTGCGCGATGCACACCGCTACCGCGGCAATGCCCCGCGCGATTACCCCGACTACTGGCGCGACACCAAGATCTACTATCGCCAGCTGCGCGACGACCTGGCGAGAATCGACGACGCGCTGCTACGCGTGCAATCAAGCCTTTCTGCGCAGCCTGCAGGCTACGCCCACATCTTTGCCGAGCGAGTTTCTCGAGCCTCACTGGTATCAGTGCAGGACCTGCTCGCCTACTGGCTGAAATTCCGCAAGCGCTTCGAGGAACGCATCGGGCCAAACAAGGAAGAGCCACGGCTTGAGTGGGGTGCGATCTTCATTGCCGACGAGGCGCCTCAATTGCGCCGACACATTGCGGCGGTCTCGACGCATAGCGCGCAATTGGTGGATGTGCACTTGGACGCCGTGTCGCGCATTGGACGCTACGGCTTTCCGAGCGCCTTTCTGGCTGTGTTTGCGATTCTGTCGTTGACGGCCTGGTCGATCTACCGGCGCATGCACAACACCCTGAAGGGGTCCGACCGCATCGCACGCGGCGAGTTCGGATTGCAACTCAAAGTTGACCGACACGACGAGCTTGGTGCGTTGGCCGAGTCCATCAACACCGTCTCGCGTCGGGTTCGGATGGTGCTCGACGCCATCGAGCAAATGCAAAGCGCGCGTGACGTGGACGCCGCGCTGCAGGGCACCTGTGAGGCCTTGCAATCGCTGATGCCGATTGGCTGGATGGCGGTTTATGAGGTGGAGCCGGATACACGCGAGGCGGTGCTGATGGCCTGCACGCCAGATGCGACCTGGGCACCGATCCACCTGCCGGCGCTGCAGCGCCCACAGCGCGAATGGCCGCGTGTTCTGCAGCCCAGCCCGGCAATTGCCGAACTGCTTCAGGCCCTGGAACAGAACGGGCTGCCGGATGTGGTTTGTATCGGAGTTCCGCGTGCTGGCGGACGCGAGCTGATCCTGGTCCTGGCTGGCTCTGACCCCGGAGCCCTCGAAGGTGATGCCCGTGAACTACTGCTGGCCGTGGCTCCCGTCATTGCGCAGGGCATGGATCAATTAGCCCTGACCGAGCACCTGATGCTGGCGACGATCAGCGGCCTGGCGGCACTGGCCGAGCGGCGCGATCCGGAAACCGGCAACCACCTGATCCGGATGGCGCTGTACAGCCGGATCATCGCCGAACAAATGACGCGTGACGACCCGTTGAGTGTGCCTGGTTTGAGCTCGCGCGGCATCGCGATGCTCCACCGCTTCGCACCGATGCACGACATCGGCAAGGTCGGCATCGATGACGCCATTCTGCGCAAGCCAGGAAAGCTCACCGATACCGAGATGGCCGCGATGCGCATGCATCCACTAATTGGTGGCAGTGTGCTGCGCGCCTGCCAGGCGCAGTTGCCCGCGCAGGAGCGCCATCTCTTTGAAGTAGCCATCGAAATCGCCGAAGGGCATCACGAAAAATTTGACGGTAGCGGCTATCCGCACGGCCTGGCGGGTGAGTCGATTCCGCTGGCGGCGCGCATAGTCGCTGCTGCCGATGTGCTGGACGCGCTGTCCAGCAAACGTCCCTACAAGGAAGCATGGTCGCTGCAGCGATCTTTTGCGTATCTGCAGGCGGAGTCTGGCAAGCATTTCGATCCGGCGGTGGTGCGTGCGGCGCAAGCGGCAAGTGCCCGCATCGCTGCCGTTCACGCCAAGTACGGAGCGGCCACCGAGGCCGATGACATCCCGGCCGCAGCTGCTGTTTCATTGACCATCCAACCGGAACCAACCACATGAGAATTTCTGCTCAAGGCAAGGCTCACGGCCGCGATGCCGCTGACCACATCCCGATGGAGCGTCTGGAGCTTTTCGTTGCGCGCGACATCGCGGCAAAGGCCAACGCATGAGCGCCGTCACCATGCACACCACTGGCTACTGCCCGTTTTGTCGGCGCGCGGAGGCCCTGCTGGCAGCGAAGGGGGTGACCGATATCGAACACATCAATGTCGAAGCCGATGCCAGCCTTCGACAATCCATGATCCAGCGCACCGGCCGGCGCAGCGTTCCGCAGATTTTCATCGGAGATCGCCACGTGGGTGGCTTCGACGACCTTGCCAAAGCTGATCGCGAAGGTGTTCTGCAGTCTTGGCTAGTGGCGGCAGGCGCTGTGACCACAGACTCGGA
>JBGTIE010000156.1:0-18542 GCA_041745855.1 Lysobacterales bacterium
CCGGTGGCGAGTGCTCGGCGCGCGAGCTGCTGGACGCGGCGCTGGCGCGGGCAAATGCCTGGGAACACCTGAACGCCTGGATCAGTCGCTGCGATCCGCAGCCGCTGCAGGCCGCCGCCGATATGATCGACGCGCGTACGACCGACGCGGTGCCGTTGGTCGGCATCCCTTACGCTCACAAGGACCTGTTCTGCACCGCAGGCGTCCGCACGACCTGCGGCTCGCGCATGCTCGAGCACTTCATACCGCCGTACTCGGCTACCGTGCACGAGCGCATCGAGGCTGCCGGCGGGTTGTTGCTGGGCAAGGCCAACCTGGACGAGTTCGCGATGGGCTCGTCGAATGAACACAGCTACTTCGGCGCGGTGGGCAATCCCTGGGATAGCAGCCGCGTGCCCGGTGGCTCTTCCGGCGGCTCGGCTGCGCTGGTTGCCGCGCGCGTGGTGCCCTTCGCGACCGCTACCGACACCGGCGGCTCGATCCGCCAGCCCGCGGCCTATTGCGGCATCACCGGCATCAAGCCCAGCTACGGCCGGGTTTCGCGTTGGGGCATGGTCGCCTATGCCTCGAGCCTGGATCAGGGCGGCGTGATCGCCCATAGCGCGGCCGATTGTGCCCAGGTGCTGGGCGTCATGGCCGGTTTTGATCCGCGCGATGCGACCTCGCTGGACGTGCCGGCCGAGGACTATGTCAGCCAGCTGGGAAAATCGTTGCGCGGTCTGCGCATCGGCGTGCCGGGCTGTTTCTTCAGCGCCGGAGTCTCCGCCGGCGTGACAGCCCCAGTACACGCCGCGCTGGCCGAACTGGCCGCCGCCGGTGCCGAACTGGTCCAGATCGAACTGCCGCACGCCGAGCTGGCGATCGCCGCCTACTACGTGATCGCACCGGCGGAAGCCTCGAGCAATCTGGCCCGCTATGACGGCGTGCGCTACGGCCATCGCTGTCAGGCACCGCGCGATCTGGACGATCTGTATCGCCGCTCGCGCTCCGAAGGCCTCGGTGCGGAGGTGCAGCGGCGGATCATGGTCGGCAGCTATGTGCTGTCCTCGGGCTACTTCGATGCCTATTACCTGCGCGCGCAGCGGGTCCGCCGGCTGATCGCGCAGGACTATGCGCAGGCCTTCGAGCGGGTCGACCTGATCGCCGGACCCACCGCGCCGACGGTCGCCTTTGGCCGTGGCGAGAAGCTGGCCGACCCGGTCGCGATGTACGCCGAGGACGTCAACACGGTGGGGGTCAACCTGGCCGGCCTGCCGGCGATCTCGATTCCCTGCGGATTCGATCAGGGACTGCCGGTCGGACTGCAGCTGATCGGACCGAGCCTGAGTGAGGCACGGCTGCTTGCCGCCGCCCACCAGTATCAGTTGCTGACGGACTGGCACACGCGCGCACCGATGTTGCCGGAATGCGCCGCATGAGCGCCTGGCAGGCAGTGATCGGGCTGGAAGTGCATGTGCAACTGGCCACCCACTCGAAGATCTTCTCGCCCTCGGCTACCGCCTATGGCGCCGAAGCGAACACCCAGGCGAACGAGATCGATCTGGGTCTGCCCGGCGTACTGCCGGTGCCGAATGCGCAAGCGGTCAGGCTCGCGGTCCGTTTTGGTCTGGCGGTCGGCGCGCAGATCGCTCCGCTGAGCACCTTCGAGCGCAAGAACTATTTCTATCCGGATCTGCCCAAGGGCTATCAGATCAGTCAGTACGCGCAGCCCATTGTTGCTGGCGGCGTGGTCAGGGCACGGCGCGAGGATGGCAGCGCGCTGGACGTGCAGCTGACCCGCGCGCATCTGGAGGAAGATGCCGGCAAGAGCCTGCACGACGCCTTCGCCAGCGCCACCGGCCTGGATTATAACCGCGCCGGCACGCCCTTGCTGGAGATCGTCACCGAGCCGGTGCTGCACAGCGCCAGCGACGCGGTGGCCTATCTGAAGGCGCTGCACACGCTGGTTCGCTGGCTGGGCATGTCCGACGGCAACATGCAGGAAGGCTCGTTTCGTTGCGACGCCAATGTCTCGGTGCGACCGGTTGGCAGCGAAACGCTGGGGACCCGGAGCGAGGTCAAGAACGTCAATTCATTCCGCTTCGTGGAAAAGGCGATCGCCTACGAGATCGAACGCCATATCCGATTATATGAGCGCGGCGAGCGTCCGGTGCAGGAAACCCGACTGTATGACGCCGCCCGCGATGAGACCCGGCCGATGCGGAGCAAGGAACAAGCCGAGGACTATCGCTACTTCCCTGATCCGGACCTGCCGCCAATCCCGGCCAGCGCCGAGCTGATCAATGCCGAGCGCAGCGCGCTGCCGGAGCTGCCGGCGGACCGCTTCGCCCGCTACGTCGGCGAGCTGGGCCTGAGCGATTACGACGCCGCCCTGTTGACCGCCGACCGCGCCCTGGCCGACTACTTCGAGGCCGTGCTGGCAGTCGTCCCGGGTGAGGCAAAACGCGCAGCCAACTGGGTCCTGGTCGAGCTCGGCGCCGCCCTCAATGCCCAGCAGCACACGATCGAGCAGTGCCCGCTGCCGGCCGCACGGCTGGGCGGATTGCTGGTCAAGCTCTCCTGCGGCGAGATCAACGGCAAGATCGCCAAGCAGGTCTTCGAGGCGATGTATGGGGGCGGGGAGAGCTGCGAGGAGGTCATCGCCCGGCTCGGTCTGAAGAAGATGGACGACAGCGGCGCGCTGGTACCGATCATCGACGCGGTTCTGGCCCAGCATCCCGAGCAGGTCGCCCAATTTCAGGCCGGTCAGGACAAGTTGCTGCAGTTCTTCATCGGCCAGGTCATGCGAGCGACGCGAGGGCAGGCCGATGCCGCCGTTCTGCAGAGTCTCTTGACTGCCCGGCTGTATCCACACAAATGACCACAACGGGCAGCTTCAATTCTGCGCTGGCGAGTGGGAGAGAGGGCCCAGGGCTCAGGGCCCTGGGCCTAATAGCGCACCGGCACTGCCACGCGAGTGAAGTCGGTCGACAGGTTGGTGACTGCGCTGCGGTCGGTGCGAGAGCTCAGGCCCAGCAGAGCTTTTGCACCTCAAGTCCGACTCGCCCCACGGGTTGTTCGAGCCGCCAACCTACCTTTCTGGGCCCTGGGCCCTCGATGTTTCGCCTCATGACCCACTTACGACGCCGGTCCGCTCTTCGGGGCCCTGGGCCCTGAGCCCGGGGCCCTCCAACCAACACTCGATAGCGAATACTCGCGGTCCCCCGCCCACCGTCATCCGGAGCCCAAAAAATGCGCGCACTGATCTGCGGATCCCTGGCCTTTGATACCATCATGGTGTTCCAGGACCGGTTCATGAATCACATCCTGCCGGACAAGGTGCACATGCTGAATGTGGCCTTCTATGTGCCGGAGATGCGGCGTGAGTTCGGGGGTTGCTCGGGCAACATCAGCTACAACCTGAAGCTGCTTGGTGGCGAGCCGGTGCCCTTTGGCGCGGTGGGACAGGACTTCGGACCGTATCGGGCGCACATGCAGGCCTGCGGCATCGAGCTGGGGCACGTCCGCCAACTGGACGACTGCTTCACCGCGCAGGCCTTTATTACCACCGATCTGGACGACAACCAGATCACCGCCTTCCATCCTGGCGCGATGCAGCGTTCGCACGAGGCCAGCGTGCGCGAGGTCAAGGGCGTCAAGATCGCCATTGTCGCGCCGGACAACCGCGACGCGATGCTCAATCACGCCTGCGACCTGGCCGATCAGGGGATTCCCTTCATCTTTGATCCCGGCCAGGCGATGCCGCTGTTCGACGGCAAGGACTTCCGCGCTTTCATCGAGCAGGCCACTTATGTGACCGTGAACGACTACGAAAGCCAGGTGCTGGCCGAGCGCACCGGCTGGACTCCGGCCCAGATCGCGCAGCGGGTCGAGGCTTACATTGTGACCCGCGGCGGCGACGGTTCGTTGTGGCATACCCGTGACGGCGTGCTCGAGATTCCCTGCGCCAAGGCCAGACGAATCGTCGATCCCACCGGTTGCGGCGACGCCTATCGCGCCGGCCTGATTTTCGGGCTGCTGAAGGGCTTCGACCTGGAAACCACCGGCCGCATCGCCTCGCTCGCCGGCACGATCAAGATCGAACACCCCGGTACCCAGAACCAGTCCTACACGCCGGCCGAGTTCAGCCGGCGATTTGTGGCCGAGTTTGGGTATGGGTATGGGTGAAGCAGTTCCAGTGGCCAGTTCCAGTAGCCAGTGAGAGCCGCCGGCCGCGGTTTGATCGCCTGGCGTCGAACGAAGTGGCCTGAAGCAAGCCAAGGCGCCCCGGTCCCGGATCGGGGCGCGTTTTTTGCTACTCTTGCCCGCCTCGTTCGCAACGGGTCGGGTCTGTGTCGTGGCCCGGGTCAGCGCGTGTTCCCCGCCTCGATCGGAATACCGGGTGACTACCAAGTCGACCATACCCAGCGGTCTTGTACCTTCGATGATGCCGCCGCTCCGCTTCAGCGGATTCGTTCGTTTTACCTCGGTCTTCGGCCTGCTGATCCTGGCCGCTTGCCAGAACCCCGCGCCGCGCCAAGACGCCGTTTCCGACCCGCCACCACTGGCCGCAAGTCTGGCCGGGCTTGAGTTTTCCTTGGTCACCGAGCGCTTCGTCAGCGCATCTATCGCGCAGGACATGGTCGATTCGGTGGCCAGCTGGGATGCACCGGACGGTACGCGCTGGGCGCTGGTGACCGCCAAGCAGAGCGACCAGTTGCTGGTCTTCGATGGCAGCACCGGTGAATTGCTCAATCGCGTTGGCAGCAGTGGCAGCGGTCCGGGTCAGTTCAACTACCCGAACGGAATCTTCGTCATCGATGATCTGGTCTGGGTGGTCGAGCGGGACAATCGCCGCGTGCAGCTGTTGCGGCTGCCCGACTTCGAGCCGCTGGGCAGCTTCGGTGCGAGCGAGCTGCGCGCGCCCTACGGCCTGTGGCTGCGCAAGGATGGCGAGCAATTCGACCTCTACGTCTCCGATGCCTTCATGCTGCCGCCGAATCACCAGACGGTCCCGACCCTGGCCGAGCTGGCGCAGCGTTTCAAGCGCTATCGAGTATCGCTTGCCGACGCCAACTTGCGCGTGCATCTGGTCGGGCCCTTTGGCGCAACCGATCCGGCCGGCGCGATCCGGATCGCCGAGTCGCTCTGGGGCGATCCCGGCTACGACCGGCTGCTGATCGCTGAGGAGCACCAGCCCACCGGCACTGTGCTGCGGCTGTACGACCTGCAGGGGCAATACCGCGGTCGGGACGTCGGCGCCGGCAAGTATCGGGCCGAGGCCGAAGGAATCGCACTATGGCACTGTCCCGACGGCTCCGGATACTGGATCGGCGTCGACCAGTTCTCCGACCGCAGCGTCTTCCATCTTTTCGATCGTAAGCTGCTCGAGCACCGGGGCTCGTTTGCTGGCGAGTACACCGCAAACACCGACGGGATCTGGCTGGTGCAGACCCCAAACGAGACCTTTCCGGCGGGCGTGCTGTACGCGATCCACGACGACCAGGCCCTTGCCGCCTTCGACTGGCGCGACATCGCCGCCGCGCTGGGCCTGCGCGTTGGATGCGAGCAGGGCGCACATGAGTAACGGAGCGCGATGACTCCCCGGTACACGGCCAAACGTTGGTCGCCAAACCCCATGCTGCACTCGATTCCGATTCCGATTCCGATTCCGACCCCGACCCCGACCCCGACTTTGCATCGCTGCATCAGTTTGCATCGCGCCCAGGAATGTTGAGGTGTGTCCTTCGTCTTCAAACGCTCTTTCACCCCTGATCTAGCCTCCGCCCATCGCATGGACCACCTCGACGCGGTCGCCGCTGGCCAGTGAGGTCTGCGCGTGCAGGCTCTTGGGCACGATCTCGCCGTTGCGCTCGACCGCCACGCGGCGCTGCGCGAGGCCTTCGAGCTCGAGCAGGGCAAGGACCGTACAGTCCGCGGGCAGTTGGCGCGGTTCGCCGTTGAGGTGGATCTCGATCATTTTGTGTCCTTGGTGTCCTTTGTGTTAAATCGCTTTGGCTCTTGGCTCTTGGCGCTTCGGCACGATGTGACTGGCCCGGCGCCCTCCAGTCATCGGCGGCGCGAACGTCGCCACCATGCTTTTCGGCGATACTCACCCTCTTTGCAGGACCCCTCACCGTATGCGCACCAAAGCTGAGATCACCGCCAACTGGCTGCCACGATACACCGGCACCGCGATTGAGGATTTCGGTCAGCACGTCCTGCTGACCAATTTCAATGGTTACCTGGACAATTTCGCCGCCGCCACCGGAGCACCCATCGTCGGTACTGACCGGCCAATGCCCAATGCCACCGCCGATGGCATCACGATGATCAACTTCGGCATGGGCAGCGCGAATGCGGCCACGATCATGGATCTGCTCGGCGCGCTCAAGCCCCGCGCGGTGCTGTTCCTGGGCAAGTGTGGGGGCCTGAAGAAGAAGAACCGGATCGGCGACCTGATCCTGCCGATCGCCGCGCTGCGCGGCGAGGGCACCAGCAACGACTATTTTCCGCCTGAAGTGCCAGCGCTGCCGGCCTTCACCTTGCAACGCGCGGTGTCCTCGACGATCCGTGACCACGGTCTGGATTACTGGACCGGCACCGTTTATACGACCAACCGCCGGGTCTGGGAGCATGACGACCAGTTCAAGGCCTATCTGCGCCGCACCCGCTGCATGGCGATCGACATGGAGACCGCTACCATCTTCAGCGTCGGTTTCGCCAACAGCGTGCCGGTCGGCGCACTGCTGCTGGTCTCGGACCAGCCAATGATTCCGGATGGGGTAAAGACCGAGGCCAGCGATCGGCTGGTGTCGACAAATTTCGTCGATCAGCACATCCAGGTCGGCATCGACGCGCTGAAGGAACTGCGCACCGAAGGCCGCAGTGTGCGGCATCTGAGGTTCTGAGAAGCAGTTGGTGTAGCGGCCAGCCGGCGCGAAATCAGGCGCCGATACCTGAACTTCGGCTTCAGCCGTCCAGTCTGGCCTTGACCTGTCCGGCCAGCGCCTGCATGTCGGCGCGACCAGCCACACGCGGCTTGAGCAGCGCCATCACCTTGCCCATGTCTTTGGCGCTGCTGGCGCCGGACTCGGCCACGCAGGCATCGAGGATCGCGGCCAGTTCATCTGCTGCCAGCGGTTGCGGCATGTAAGTCTCGATGACGGCGATCTCGGACTGCTCCTGATCGACCAGATCCTGCCGACCGGCGGCGCCGAACTGGCTGACCGAGTCGCGTCGCTGCTTGAGCATCTTCTCCAGCACGACCAGCACCTGAGTGTCGTCGAGCTCGATCCGCTCATCGACTTCGCGCTGCTTGATCGCGGCCAGAATCAGCCGGATGGTCGCCAGACGCTCCTTCGCACCGGAGCGCATCGCCGACTTCATGTCTTCGGTGATCTGGGTTTTCAGCGCCATGCGCGGATCAGTACAGGCGCTTGCGCTTGGTGATGTCGCGGGACACGCGACGCGAATTGCGCTTGACGGCGGCGGCCAGCTTGCGCTTGCGCTCGGAGGTGGGCTTTTCGTAGAACTCGCGGCGGCGAACTTCGGTCAACACGCCTGCTTTCTCGCAGGAACGCTTGAAACGACGCAGAGCGAACTCGAAGGGTTCGTTCTCCCGGACCTTGACGTTTGGCATGGATTCTCCTGACTTTGGAACGAGCTCGAAGTTCGAGCGAGCCGCCAAGTATAACCGAGGGTATTGACAGGACGCAAAAGGTTTCGAATTCGGGCTGAAGTAGCTCACCGAAGCCGCTTTGGGAAGAGGGCCCAGGGCTCAGGGCTCAGGGCTGGGGCGAGGTGCGAGGGACATTCGGGCATTTGATGAGCGATGGCGGAGCAGCTGGGCTGCGTCCGCGCTCGCGTCAGCGCCGATTGAGTCGGGGCCGCCTCTGGGCCCTGGGCCCTATGCCCTGGGCCCTGCTCTCAATCCAGACTCGGCCACCCCTGCGGATCCAGCGTCTCGCGATAGGCGTGCCAGGTGGCGTAGGCGAGCCACGGCATGATCAGGACCAGGCCCAGGTAGGCGGTGGCGAAGCCGATCGCCGTGAGCACGGCGAGCAGGAAGGCCCACAGCAGCATCGGACCCTTGTTGCGCAGCACCGCATTGATGCTCGACACGCAGGCGGTGACCATGTCGACCTCGCGGTCGGCGATCATTGGCAGCGAGACCGCGGCGGCGGCAAAGGTCAGTGCCGCGAATACCGAGCCGGCGGCCGAGCCGATCAGCAGGAACTCGGCCACGGTATGCCAGTCGTCCGGATCCAGCGGCACGAAAGCGCTGACCATCATGCCGGCGCGCGACCAGACCAGCAGCACCACCAGCTGTGCCAGCGCAAATACCGCCGCCTGCCCGGCAACCCGCCGCGCCAACGTGAAGGAATGGCGCAGACTCGGCTCCCGCCCCGCCTCCAGTTCCCGACTGACGCAGTACAGCCCCACGCCAATCAGTGGCGCAACAAACACGAAGCCAGACAGCAGCGCCGCCAGCAAGGCAAAACGCCCCAGTTGCCAGGCCAGTGCCGACACCGCCACACTGACCGCCAGAATTACCAGCCCGAACACCAGACTCAAGCCCGGCGCCCGTCGCAGATCCCGCCACCCCAACGCCAACCAACGCAAAGGTGCTCGCCAATTCAACTGCGCGCAGGGCACGACGAAGGGCCGTGGGTTGGTCGTGTGTTCCATTTGGCGGAGGATACTGTGACTGGCGTATCGAGAGCTCGGAACCGAAGTTCAAGCAGCCGTGCTGGTCAGGACGAACTTGGGAACGCCGGCAAGACCCCGACCCATAAAGGTAAAGCGATGACCACCCATGAACCCGCACAGCAGCGCTTCGTGATCCGACGCGATGAAAACACCGCTCATCTGGACTATCGACTCGGCCCGGACTGGATCGATTTCACTCATACCTTCACGCCGCCGGCCTTGCGCGGGCGGGGTCTGGCGGCGCAACTGGTCGCCGCCGGGGTCGCCTTTGCCCGTGCCGAGGGTCTGGAAATCCGGGCCAGTTGCAGTTACGTGGCGAGCTGGCTGGCGCGTGAGCAGAGCAGTTCCAGTGGCCCGCTCCAGTAGCCAGTGAAGTGCAACACCCCCGCGGCGCGGCGCGGACTTGGCCCCAGTTCGGGAGCGCAGAACTCGTCGGTTGGAAGTAGCGCGGTTCCGGCGCGCGTAGAGCGGTGATCTTTGCGCCAGTGGCGTTCGCGCCGGCGGCCGCGTCGACACCAGAGCGAGAAAAGGGCACGGGCAAGAGCCAGAGATTCGCCTGCACGCACAAACGTCTAGAGCCAGAGCAAAAACTTCGGCTGCAGGCAGGCTCGCAATTTCGCCGGTCTGTGCGCCTCAGCCCGCCTTCTGCAAGCGCTCCAGATCGTCGCGAGCGCGGTCGAAATCGCTGTCCAGTTCGAGGGCGCGCTTCAAGTCGGCAACCGCCTCGTCAGGGCGACCGAGTTGCTCGAGAACGAGCGCGCGGCGCCAGCGAGCAGCGGCCTCACTCAGACCCTGGGGCCACTCGCCAAGTTGGATAAATCGGTCCAGATGCTCCAGACCGGCTTCCAGTTCGTCGCCGCTCAGCGCTGCCAACCGACCCAGCTGGTAGTGGGTCAGGGCATGGTCCGGCTTGCTGTCGAGCACCTGCAGGAAGGTTGCGCGCGCCTCTGTCGTACGCTCCTGGGAGGCCAGCAAGTTACCCAGATTGAGCAGGTAGGCGACTTCGTTCGGATCCGCCGTTATTGCCGCTCGGAGCAGGCTCTCGGCGCGTGCCAGATCCTTGTCCTGGACGGCTAGTTGGGCACGCAGATAGTCGCCGCGACCAGGTTGGCCACTGACCCGTTCGATCAGGCCCTCGACCTTGTCACGCCCGCCGCCGACGACCGATGGTGCGGCGAGGTAGTATTGGGTCACCCCTTGCAGCGCCTCCAGACTGGTTGGGGCCAGGACCAGAAAACGCTCCAGCGCCTCGCGACAAATACCGGCCCAGCGCATCTTGCCGAGCATGCCGGCCTCCTGCGCCATCCGGCAGCTGCTGCGCGAATGCCACTGCCAGGCCTGCGGCTCCTCCGGATGGCCCTTTACCCACGCATCGCTGAGCCGGTGCGCGTCCTTCGTGTTGCCGGCCTTGAGTGCTGCATCGACGGCGACCGCCTGCGGCGGCAGTCCGGAGGCCAGCGCAATGGGAGCGGTCAGTGCAAAAGTCGCCATGAGCAGCCAGCGCGGAAACCGGCCAGTTGCGCACACGCTGGAAGAAATACTCGACATGTTGCGGGGTCCGGTAGGGTAGAGGTGCGATAGGCTGACATCGTTAGCCCGGATGTTGCATGAATGGGCTAGATCGACCGCTGATTGACCCGCTTCGTCAACTCGGCGGCGCTCTCCTTGCGCTCGGAGTAGCGATCCACCAGATGGCCGGCGCAGTCGCGGGTCAGCCAGGTGAACTTGACCAGTTCCTCCAGCACATCGACGATGCGGTCGAAATAGGCTGAAGGCTTCATCCGGTCGTGCTCGTCGAACTCCAGGAAGGCCTTGGCGACCGAGGACTGGTTGGGGATCGTGATCAGGCGCATCCAGCGGCCCAGCACGCGCAGCTGGTTGACCGCGTTGAAGCTTTGCGAACCGCCGCAGACCTGCATCACCGCGAGCGTCTTGCCTTGAGTCGGCCGTACCGCGCCGATGCTCAGCGGGATCCAGTCGATCTGCGCCTTCATGATCCCGGTCATCGCGCCGTGGCGTTCGGGCGAGCACCAGACCATGCCCTCGCACCAGGCCGCCAGCTCCCGCAACTCCTGCACCTTCGGATGGGATTCGGGCGCGTCGTCCGGGAGCGGCAGACCGGTCGGATTGAACAGCCGGGTCTCTGCCCCCAGTCGATGCAGGATGCGCGCCGCCTCCTCGCTCACCAGCCGGCTGAAGGAGCGCTGGCGCAGCGATCCGTAGAGCAGCAGGATACGCGGCGGATGGGTCAGGCGCTGGGCTGGTCGGAGTGCCGTGGGATCGCTGGCGCGAAAGCTGGCCTGATCCAGTTGCGGCAGGTCGTCGAGGGTGCTTATGGGCATGGGCAGGGTAGTAGACCGGGGGCGGCAGAGGATAGTCTGGTCGGCCGCCGCTGACCAACGGAACCGGACGATGTCCAGCACGCCTCCACCGATCGCCGATCGCGCCGACCGCATCCAGCGCATCGTCATCATGTTCCTGCTGCTGGTCATGGCAGTCGAGGCTGGCGTGGCGGCCTGGCTCGGGCGCTGGCTGCAGTTGCTGGTGGTGCTGGTAGTGATGACGCTGACGATGGCGCCGATTCTCGTCAGTCGGCGCTTTGCAGTGCTGGTGCCGCCGCAGTTCCAGGTATTGGTGATCCTGTTCGTGTTTGCGGCACTGTTCCTGGGCGAAGTGCGCGGCTTCTATACCCGCTTCTGGTGGTGGGACATTGCGCTGCACGTCAGTTCGGGTGTGCTGCTGGGGATCCTGGGCTTCCTGCTCGTCTACGTGATGAACGAGGACGATCGTGTCGACCTGCACCTGAGCCCCGGCTTCGTCGCGCTGTTCGCCTTTGTCTTTGCCCTGGCCGCCGGTGCGCTGTGGGAGATCTTCGAGTTCTCGATGGACCAGCTGGTGGGCACGACGATGCAAAAACCGATGTTCGGCGATGCCTCCGGCCTGACCGACACGATGTGGGACCTGATCGTCGATGCGCTCGGCGCGTTGCTGGTAAGCCTGTACGGCTGGCGCTATCTGCGCCGCGGCAAACGTTCGATGTTGCGGACGATGATCGAGCGCTTCCTGGCGCACAATCCGACCCTGTTCCGACCACGCAAGCGCTCCTGAGCCCACTGCGCCATACTTTTGCCCCCTGTCCTAGTGGATACCGGCGATGACCTACCAGCTCCCCGATCCTGCCATGGCCAGCTTCCTGCGCGATCTGCCCAAGGCCGAGCTGCACATCCACATCGAGGGCTCGCTGGAGCCCGAACTGCTTTTCGCACTGGCCGAACGCAACGGTATTGCGCTGGACTTTCCGGATGTCGAGAGTCTGCGCGCAGCCTATGCCTTCAGCGACCTGCAGAGTTTCCTCGACATCTACTACGCCGGCGCCAGCGTGTTGCGGACGCCGCAGGACTTCCACGACATGGCGTGGGCCTACTTTCAGCGCGCGCATGCCGATAAAGTCGTCCACGCCGAGCTGTTCTTCGATCCGCAGACGCACACCGATCGCGGCGTGTCCTTTGCCACGGTCATCGACGGGCTGGTCAGCGCGCAGGAGCGCGCCCGCCGCGAGCTGGGCCTTAACTCAGAGCTGATCATGTGCTTCCTGCGTCATCTGAGCGAGGAGGCCGCCCTGCAGACGCTGGAGGAAGCGCGGCCACATCTGCACAAGTTCATTGGCGTAGGGCTAGATTCCAGCGAGGTCGGCCACCCGCCGGAGAAGTTCGAGCGGGTCTTTGCCGCCGCCCGAGCGCTCGGCCTGCGCGCGGTCGCACACGCCGGCGAGGAAGGGCCGCCGGCCTACATCTGGAGCGCGCTGGACTCGCTCAAGGTCGAACGCATCGACCACGGCGTGCGCAGCATCGAGGACCCGGCGCTGGTCCGGCGACTGGTGGCCGAGCAGATCCCGCTGACCGTCTGCCCACTGTCGAACGTCAAGCTGTGCGTATTCGACCACATCAACCAGCACAACCTGGCCGAGTTGCTCGATCATGGCCTGTGCGCAACGATCAACTCCGACGACCCGGCCTATTTCGGCGGCTACATGAACGACAATTACCTCGCCTGCTTTGGCGCCCTGAACCTGGACCGCACTCAGGCCATCCAACTGGCAGGCAACGCCTTCAGGGCCAGTTTCGCCAGCGAGGCGCAGAAGCGGGGGTATCGGGATCGGTTGGGGGAATATGTGGCGGTCCAGGGCTGAGGGCTGAGTAGTGCAGGGCCCAGGGCTCAGGGCACAGGGCACAGGGCCCAGAAGAGCAGGGCCAAGGCCCAGTAGAGCCGCAACTGTGCCGCGTAGGATGTCGGTGAGCTCCGCGAACCGCATCGAAAGGGCCCAGGGCCCAGGGCTCAGGGCCCAGTAGAGGCGCTAATGTGCCGCGTAGGATGCCGGTGAGCTCCGCGAACCGCACCGAAAGGGCCCAGGGCCCAGAAGAGCGGCCTAGGGGCGTGGACGGTGCGGTGGGTTATCAACAAGGCTTCTTGGAGCGCGCCTGCGCAAAAGAAACGGCCCCGAATGTGGGGGACATCCGGGGCCGTTGGGGCTTGCTGAACCGTTAGCCTGGGGAGGGGCCAACGATCCGGGTCGGTCCACTATGGGGAGGAGTGAACCTGGGCCAGCGTTGCTGACTTGGTGCATTAGATGGGGTGGACGGGGTCAAGTTCCATAGCCAGAAGTACTGAAACCGGTTGTCGTTCAGGTGGGGTTTAGCTCGGAAAGCAGGGCTGAGAGGCGAGGACTGGGGTCAGAAGAGCGGAGTCGAAAGCACAGTCGGTCCTACGCGCCCCGCCACGGCTCTACTGGGCCCTGGGCCCTACGCCCTGGGCCCTGCCTTGATGCGGTTCGCGGAGCTCACCGACATCCTACGGTCGCGGCGCCCAGCTCTTCTGGGCCCTGGGCCCTATGCCCTGGGCCCTGCTTTGATGCGGTTCGAGGAGCTCGCCGACATCCTACGCCGCCTCGCCGCAGCTCCTGGGCCCTATGCCCTGGGCCCTGTGCCCTCGCTCTCATCGCCCCTCAGCCCTGATCGCTCCAACACCTTCGCCCGTTGCCGCAGTGCGACGATCAACACGCCCGCCAGCACCAGCACCGCGCCGATCCACAGCCTCGTGCCGGGGCGATCGCCCCAGACCATTACGCCCAGGGCCACCGCAAACACCGGCGTCAGCAGCAGATAGGGGGTGATCTGGGCGACCGGATGGCGCTGGACCAGCACGTACAGCACGCCGTGGCCGACCAGCGAGGCGCCGAGCGCGGAATAGGCCACGCCCAGCCAGTGGATTGCGGCGGCATTCTCGATCACCGGCTGCAGCGCCGGTTCCAGCAATGCGGACGCGCCGAACAAAAGGGGCACGCCGATCAACGCCGACCACGCCTGCAACTGGAAGGCCTGCACGCCGACCATGCCGCGCATCAATACCAGGCCCAGCGCCAGCGTAAAGGCCGAGGCCAGACAGAGCAGCAAGGCCTGTGGGGTGCGCAGCACGACCGGATCGAAACCCAGCACCAGCACGCCGCTGAAGGCGATCGCGATGGCCGTAGCCGAGCGCCAGCCCAGCTTCTCACCCAGCAGCCACCAGGCCAGCAGTGCGGCCATCGGGATGTAGCTCTGCAGCACAATGGCGTTGGAGCTGATGTCACCGGCCAGCCGCAGGGCGGAAAAGTTCAGACCGAAGTGCACCACATTGGTCAGCAGCGCCACCGCAATCATCCGCCCCCACTGCCCGCCCGGTGGCGACCGCAGCCATGGCAGCAGGCATACCAGCACCAGCCCCATCCGCAGGGCGGTGAACTGGAGCGCCGGAAAATGGGTCAGCGCCTTGGCCGAGGCCAGAAAGTTGCCGGCCCAGACCAGACAGATCAACAGGACCAGCCAGAGATCACGACGCGGCATGGGTGAACGTCAGCTGTGGACACAGTTTGAGGGCCGAGGGCTGAGGGCTGAAGGGGTCAGGAAAAGCACGCAACATCGAGGTCTCCGGTGATTGATGCGCGAATTACTGACTCGGGGTTCCATCGGTTCGACCGGGGCGCAAATGGAACCCCGAGTTGCACTCGGGCCGATCGCGCAGCGAGCGTACGCGATGTACGACGGAGCCCCCTCCGATACGTGCTGCTCAGCCCGTCACTCGCCTCGTTGCCCGAGTACAACTCGGGGTTCCATCGAGCACGCAAGGCCCGGTCGCAGCCACACCCGCTCAGTCAACCACTCCGTACTCGGCTCTATAGGCCTGCAGTGCCGCAGCATGCTGTTGCAGTTCGGGCTCACTGGCGGCAAAGCCGAGCAGATCGTCCAGCCGCGCCACTGCGAGCACCGGCACGCCAAGACTGGCGATCACTTCCTGGGTCGCCGAGCGACTGCCGAGTCCGCGCTCCTGGCGGTCGAGGGCAAGCAGCACGCCGGCTGGTTCGGCTCCCCCGGCGCGGATCAGTTCGACCGACTCGCGCACTGAAGTGCCGGCCGAGATCACATCATCGACGATCCAGACCCGGCCGTGCAGCGCGGCACCGACCAGCAGCCCGCCCTCGCCGTGATCCTTGCTCTCCTTGCGGTTATAGGCGTAGGGCAGGTCCATTCCGTGCTGCAGGTACAGCGCCTGACTGAGCGCGGCGACCAGCGGGATACCCTTGTAGGCCGGACCGAACAGCATGTCGACCGAGGCCCCGGCCTCGATCAGCGTGTCGGCATAGGCCGCCGCCAGCGCGCTCAGGCTGGCGCCGGAGGCAAAGTGACCTGCGTTGAAGAAATAAGGGCTGATCCGGCCGCTCTTCAACGTGAACTGGCCGAAGCGCAGGGCGCCGCAGCCGATCGCGGCTTCCAGCAAGCGCTGCTGCGGAGTCATCGTCGCTCAGGCCAGATAGCCGCCATCGACCGGCAGCGCCGCGCCGGTCAGATAGCTGCTGGCCGGGGCAAGCAGGAACAGCACCGCCGGCGCGATCTCTTCCGGTTGCGCGACCCGGCCCTGCGGCACCAGACTGAGGAAGCGGCTGAGGATCGACGTGTTCTGGGTCAGGGCCGAGGCGAACTTGGTGTCGGTCAGTCCAGGCAGCACTGCGTTGACCCGGATGTGCGCCGACGCCAACTCCTTCGCGTAGGCCTGGGTCATCGCCACGATCGCCGCCTTGGTAAAGGAATACACGCCCTGCATCGGCGCCGGCCGGCTGGCGTTGACCGATGCCACGTTGACGATCGCCCCCCCGGCGTCCATCCGCTTGGCCGCCTCGCGGCTGGTCAGCCAGTATCCCCGGATATTGACCTCGACCGTCTTGTCGAAGGCCGCCAGCGGCATCTCCAGCATCGGCCCGAAGTACGGATTGGTCGCGGCGTTGTTGACCAGCAGTTCGACCTTGGTACCGGCCGCATCGAAGGACTCGAACAGCGCCATGATCGCGTCGCCATCGCCGATATGACAGGCCTGTGCCTGCGCGCTGCCGCCGCTGGCGCGGATCTCGGCCGCGATTTTCTCACAGCTCTCCTGCTGCCGGCTGCTGACGATCACATGCGCCCCGCTCGCCGCCAGCAAGCGCGCAATCGCCGCACCGATCCCGCGCGACGCACCGGTCACCAGCGCCGTCTTGCCACTCAGATCAAACAGGTTTGAACTCATCCGGATCGCATCCATAAGGCCGAAGAGGTCCGCCCAGCATAGCTTTTTTCAGTGGCCGCAGCCGGGTTGGAGTCCGCCAGAAACTTTCGGCGTTGCGGATCAATCGAGCGACGGAATCAAGACTGGAGGATGCAAACCGGCGCGCTGCGCCTTACGAGCGAATCCGCGATCATCGAAGGAGAGAAAACTTTCACAGCGGCTGCTCGCGCTGAGATGCAGTGCATCCGCAAACTCGATTCCCTTGTCGCCGTAGGCGAGCGCTTCCAGAATCTGTCCCCGATGCTCGACCTCGATTCCTGGCAGCGCCAGCAGGTGTTTCATGACTGCCAACACCCGGTTGGCGGGCTGGTCGGCCACGGATCGGAGCACCCAGGCCAGTTCAAGCAACACGGTCTTGGGTACGAACACCTCACCGCCAGCGAGCACGGCTGTGGCCACTCGCGACTGCGCAGCGTCGTCGGCCAGGTAGTAGCGGGCCAGGAGGTTCGTATCAACCGCGCGCATGGATCGCTCTGGTCATCGCGACTGCGCCGTCAAGCTCGGCCACAGGAATCGGCGGACCGCGATACGAGAGCAGCGCCGGCCCATCTTCGATGCTTGAAGACTGACTTCCCCGAACCAGCCGCAGGCGCGCGCCCGCCGCATCCAGATCAAACTCGACTTTGCTGCCAGGTCGGATGCCCAACGCTTCGCGTATCACCTTCGGTATGGTGACCTGCCCCTTGCTGGTGACCGATACACTGTCCATGACTCGCTCCTGGTATTACTGCGTATTACCGGATTATGCCACGGGTCGACCTTCCCATGAACCGGGGAAGCCAGCCGCGTTGGTCCAGCGGGCCGCCGCCGATGGTTGCGGTGCCTGCCGCCCAGCCATGATCGTTGACGTCACGCGGACTGGAGCTGATCGAGGCCAACCGGGCAGGCAGCAGCTGACCCGGTTCGCCAGCCTGATCGACGTGCCAGCGCAGGCCGAAGAAACCGCCGGGCGCGCCACCGGGGCCGCGCTCTTCGCCGACGATGTGGCCGCTGTCGCTGATCGCGGTCGGCCGACGATAACGGCCCGGCGGACCAAGTTCGCGGACCTCCTGGCGCTTTGGCCGACCGCCTGGAGCCGAAGGGACTACGGTAGTCGGCCGGCGCCAGTCTCCGCGCTGACGACAGCGAGGCTTGCTGCGTCAGCAAACGTACCCGTCACATGCCGGCCAAACCCGGAGCATCAATACTCGAAGCGCAGCCCGACGATCCAGGAACGACCGAACTCCTCCAGCTCGAGCACGCGGTTCTCGCGGCCCTGGAAGCGCTTTTGCCGGCTGTCGGTGATGTTGTTGACGTCGGCAAACAGGCGCAGGTTGTTGGTCAGCTGGTAGCTGGAGGAGAAGTCCAGGATCGAACGGTCGTCCCACAGCACGTTCAGGTCGGCGTCGTCGACGTCAAACTCCTGGATGTACTTGGAGCGGTGGTTGTAGGACAGCCGAGCGTTGACGCCATACTTTTCGTAGAACACCGCAAGGTTGTAGTTGCTGCGGGAAGTGCCGGGCAGCTCGGTACTGCCGATCCGGTGGCGTCACCGCGATTTACCTCAATGCCACCGGATTGCCACGGTAGGGCTGAGGGCTGCACCATCGATGACGTCAAGGCTGCCGGTGCGCCGTTGCATTGACGACGCACCGCCAGCCAATAACATGGGCAGCTTTCAGTCCCGACCGGCCTCGGGAGTTGGCGCGACGATGACACCGCGCTTGCCGCCGCCGTCATCAGACGCCTGTTGTTTTTCCATGTTGGGGCCGGGATTGCAGGGGAACAGCTTCGGCGGCAGGTCGGAGCCACCCTTCTCGAACGAAGATTTGCGGGTTTCGCGATCGCTCTGGTTCATGTCGACTCCCTCCACGGTTTGGGCGCGGGATGCGCCCTCAAGCAACCGGAATGTGGTGGATGAACGGTACGAAAGTGGCGCTGTCAATTCGGTGCGCTGAGCCACGTAGCCAGCGTGGATCGGTAGCGCCCCGACCATCAGTGCGACTTCGTACCGACATCCCACGACCGGGCAGCTATGTTCCCAAAGCAGACCTTGCCAGCGCGCAATCCGCGGGCTGGAGGCATCGCCGCAAAAGGACATCCGTTGAACGCCAAGAACTACAGCAAAGATCAGGGCAATAATGACGGCCGGGGCGACAATGACGGCAGCCACGACCGTGGGGCGCCCGTCGAGGATCCGCGCGGCGTCGCCGACCAAGTGGCGCCGGGCCAAAAGCGGA
>JBGTIE010000157.1:0-5262 GCA_041745855.1 Lysobacterales bacterium
CTGCCTTCGGGTCCGTCGGTAGGCTCGCGCGAGCAGGTGACGACCCAGCCGCGGTGCCGCAGGGCATCCGCCAGCAGCCGCTGCAAGGTCGACTTGCCGCTGCCATCGATGCCTTCGAGCGTGACCAGCAGTCCGGCAAAGGGTTGGATCGGCATGATGGGACCGGGCTGCGAATGGCCGGGAAGCATAGCCCAGGGGCCGGGCAGGGGGTCGTACTCGTACTCAGCATCGCGGTACTCGTACTCGTACTCGAAGCCGTCACGCTGCCGCGGTCGCCGCAAATGACCTCACCCAACATCAGTTTGAATCGCACCCGGGCTGCGGAGCTCCCCTCGGGGTCGGAATCGGTATCGGAATCGGAATCGATCCATTTCAAGGGGGTGCCCCGCGCTCGCCTTGCACCGTATGACCACGCCGCCCAGCCTTGTCGCCATCGCCTCACCCGCCGACTGGCGTAGTACGCCAACGCGACGTAATAGATGGCTGTCTGGTCCATCTCAAACCGTTCGTGGCCGAAGTCTGAGTCCTTGCCCTCGATTCCGATTCCGACCCCGACCCCGACCCCGACTTCACATCGGAGCCCTGGGCCCTGGGCTCTGCCACCACAAAGACTCTCCGAAACATCAGTTTGAATCGCACCCCGATTCATGCACTGTCACCACATCTCTCTGACGCGCACCGCATAATACTCGGCCCTTTACCTGCGATCTCCTGACCCATGGCCTATCGCCTCGGCCCCTACCATTTCGATCCAGGTGTCGTGCTCGCGCCGATGGCCGGAGTGACCGATCGGCCGTTCCGCCAACTCTGTCGCCGGCTCGGTGCGGATCTGGTCGTGGGCGAGATGGTGTCGTCGGATCTGACGCTGTATCACACCGCCAAGACCCGCCGCCGGCTGGATCATCAGGGCGAGCCTGAACCAGTCGTTGTGCAGATCGCCGGCTTTGATCCCCGGATGCTCGCTGAGGCGGCGCGCTTCAATGTCGACCATGGCGCACAGGTGATCGACATCAACATGGGCTGCCCGGCAAAGAAGGTCTGCAAGGTGGATGCAGGATCGGCGCTGCTGCGCGACGAGTTGCTGGTGGGGCGAATCCTGGAGGCGGTCGTCGCGGCGGTCGACGTGCCGGTGACCCTGAAGTTCCGCACCGGCTGGTGTCGTGCGGTGCGCAACGGGGAGCGGATTGGCCGGATTGCCGAGGCCGCCGGAATCCAGGCGCTGGCGGTCCATGGTCGCACCCGGGAGGACAAGTACGAAGGTCAGGCCGAGTACGTCACGATCGCCGCGATCAAGGCGACGGTAGCCATTCCAGTGCTTGCCAATGGCGATATCGACAGTCCGGCCAAGGCCCTGGCGGTGCTGCGCCAGACTAGCTGCGATGGGGTAATGATCGGCCGCGCGGCGCAGGGCCGGCCGTGGTTGTGTGGCCAGATCGCCCACTATCTGAAGTACGGTCGATTGCTGCCGTCGCCTCGGCGGGATCAAGTGGGTCGCTGGCTGCTCGAGCATCTGGACGCGCTGCACGATTTCTATGGTGAGGCACTGGGCACGCGGGTGGCGCGCAAGCACCTGTCATGGGTGCTGCAGCGGGAGGAGGGCGGGGAACCAGCCTGGCGCGAACTTGCGCGGGTGGATTGTCCGCGGCGCCAACGCGAACTGGTGCAACGCTTCTTCGACGGCCCGATGGCGCTGGCGGCATGAACCAGGCCGGGTTTGGCTGACTCCGAGGAAAACCGACGCGCCGCAACGACCATTGAATCACCACTGGCTCGGCTACTATGGCGCCCCGGCCGGCCTCGGCCCTGAAGGAGACAAGTTATTCCAGTCCGCACCTCCTGGCGCCGTGCGCGCATCGCGGTTCGCAAGATGCTCAAGGCGCGTGCGACTCCGCACGATATCGCCCTGGGCTTCGCGGTGGGTACCTTCTGGTGCATTCTGCCGACACCGGGACTGTCGATACTGCTGGCCTTCGCGACAGCCGGATTGATACGGATGAGCCGGCTCAGTCTGGTTGCGAGCGTGGTGGTCTGG
Source organism: Lysobacterales bacterium (assembly GCA_041745855.1). Taxonomy (GTDB): domain Bacteria; phylum Pseudomonadota; class Gammaproteobacteria; order Xanthomonadales; family SZUA-5; genus JAWLAT01. Next base: position 2,033 of record JBGTIE010000157.1, read on the forward strand.
AATCCGCTGTTCGTGTTGCCGATCTACCCGACCCTGGCGCTGCCCTTGGGTCAGCTGCTGCTGGACGGTGGTGACCAGACCGAGTTCAAGATCGAGATCCTCAATACTGTGGCGCGCCTGGGTGGCAAGCTGCTGGTCGGATCGCTGATCGTCTCGATAATCGTCTCGGTCGTCGCCTACTTCCTGATCCGTCGCGCCGCGGAGATCTATCAAAAGCGCAAGGCCGCTGCGAAGGAGCGCCGCCTGCAGGCGCGCCTGCAGTCCCAGGCTCAGGTACCACCGTATGAGGATGCCGAACCCTGCGCGTTGCCGGTGCTGGATGATGATGACGACGTGGCGGATCCACCCAGGTCGCCTTGAGGCCGCAACGAGCCTATGCCTCAAGGGCCGCCACGCGCGTCAACCGATCCGCTGGGAGCCATAGGCGCGCAGGCGTCGATAGCGCTGTTCGACCAGTTCCTTGCCATCCAGCGCAGCCAGGTCGTCGAGGTTCTTCAGCAGCGCCTGCTTGATCCGCTCGGCAGCACTGCCCGGATCACGGTGCGCACCGCCGGCCGGCTCGGCAATGATCTCGTCGATCAGGCCCAGTTCCTTCAGCCGGGTTGACGTGATGCCCAGCGCCTCGGCCGCTTCGCGCGCGCGCTCGGCGCTTTTCCACAGGATCGATGCACAGCCCTCCGGCGAGATCACCGAGTAGATCGCGTATTGCAGCATCAGGCTGCGGTCACCGACGCCGATGGCCAGCGCGCCCCCCGAACCGCCCTCCCCGATCACGGTACACACGATCGGCACCCGCAGCTGGCTCATCAGGGCCAGATTGGTCGCGATCGCCTCGGACTGCCCGCGTTCCTCGGCGCCTACGCCCGGATAGGCGCCCGGCGTATCGATGAAACTGATGATCGGCAATCTGAAGCGCTCGGCCAGTTCCATCAGGCGCTTGGCCTTGCGATAACCCTCGGGCCGGGGCATGCCGAAGTTGCGCTTGACCTTCTGACGGGTGTCGCGGCCCTTCTCCTGCGCCAGGACGAGCACCGGACGACCCTGCAGCCGGCCCAGTCCGCCGATGATCGCGGCGTCCTCGGCATACGCCCGGTCACCGGCAAGCTCTTGAAATTCATCAAATATGAGGGGCAGATAATCGACCGCATGGGGTCGTTGCGGATGCCGTGCCAGTTGCGCGATCTGCCATGGAGACAGGTGGGCGAAAATCTGCTCGGTCTTGGCCCGGCACTTGTCCTTCAGGCGCGAGATTTCCTCGTCGATATTCATCGCCTGGCCATGACTGGCATGGCGCAGCTCCTGGATCTTGGCCTCCAGTTCGGCGATGGGCTGTTCGAAATCGAGAAAATTCGGATTCATGATCAATGGCAGAGCGTCAGGCCGCGGAGTATAGCTCCATCGGCGGAGGCCCAGTGTTGGGGCGGTCGCGTGGGGGTGCGATTCAAACTGATGTTGGGTGAGGTCATTTGCGGCGACATCGGTTATCGCCGACCATGCTACTCGTACTCGTACTCGTACTCGTACTCAAGAGTAGCGTGATGGCTTTGAGTACGAGTACGACCCCACTGCTCGGATTGTTCCGAACCGGCGCGGAAACATCCGTTTGATTCGCACCCGTCTCGTGGGGTGCGGGTCGATCTGATGCAGTGATGTGAAGTCGGGGTCGGGGTCGGAATCGGAATCGGAATCGAGGCAACAGCCAAAGGATTGTGGCCACACAGTGCACCGGGCAGCCATCGAGGTCGTCGGCAGGGAGTACCGCCGTACTCGACCGGATCGCGCCGATCCTGAAAACGGCGGGGCGGCGGGCCCACACGGTTGGAAAGGCTGCGCCGAAAAGAATCGATGCCGATACCGATTCCGACCCCGACCCCGAGGGGAACTCGCTGTCGAAGAATTGGCGAACGACCGGTTGGTTCTGAACTTGCCTCTAGGTTCGCTCTGGACTGGTCCCTGGGCGCTGAGCCCTGGGCCCTCGGATTCATGCAAGCCATCACATCGTCGGTTTGCCTTGCATCCGCGGGCACCGAGAAAGTGCCCCCGAACGGTTGCCCTGTCCTTCGCCTGCAGCTAACTTGTGCACCCATGAACCAGACCTCCCCGGCAACGCCCAGCGGCACCGAACTTAAGGACTTCGAGCAGTCCCTGGACGAGCTTGAGCAGTTGGTCGCCCGCCTCGAAGACGGCAATCTCAGTCTGGAAGAGACGCTGAGTGAGTTCGAGCGCGGCATGCGTCTGCACGGACATTGCCAGCAGGCTCTGGATGCGGCCCAGCAACGGATCGAACTGATGCTCAAGGGCAGCGACTATCAGAAGTCGGTGCCGTTCGACGCCGAGACACCCTGACCCGTGCCGCCACCTTCGCTGGAAGCACTGGCCGAACGGGCAGAACTGGCGCTTGCCGCTGCGCTGCCATCCGCACTCGTTCCACCGGCGCGGCTGCATGAGGCCATGCGCTACGCGGTTCTGGGAGGCGGCAAGCGGATGCGCCCCTTGCTTGTCTACGCTACCGGCTGGGCATTGGGCCTGCCACTGGAGCGGCTGGACCCGGCTGCCAGCGCGGTGGAGATCATCCATGCCTATTCGCTGGTGCACGATGATCTGCCTGCTATGGACGATGATGACCTCAGGCGGGGCCAACCGACCTGCCACAAGGTCTACGGCGAGGCGATGGCGATCCTGGCCGGGGACGCGCTGCAGGCGCTGGCCTTCGAATGGCTGGCCAGTGCCGATGGTCAGGCAGCGATCTCTGCACCCTTCCGCATCGCGATGCTGCGTACCCTGGGTGCCGCCTGCGGACCGGCCGGAATGGCCGGTGGTCAGGCCTTTGATCTGCAAGCGGTCGGCCAGACCCTGAGTCTGACCGATCTTGAGCAGATGCACCGCTACAAGACCGGCGCGCTGATCCTGGCATCGGTGCAGCTTGGGGCATTGGCGGCAGAAATCGACGCCGGGCCGATCTGGGAGGCGGTCACCCGCTACGGTCTGGAGCTGGGTCTGGCATTCCAGATCCATGATGATGTGCTCGACGTGCTCGCCGACACGCAGACCTTGGGCAAACAGCAGGGTGCCGATCAGGCCCGAGGCAAACCCACCTATCCCGCAATCATCGGCCTGGCCGAGTCACAGCGATTGGCGCAGCAACACATGCAGGCAGCGATCGATGCCCTGCAGCCACTGGGCGAGTCGGGCGCGCTGCTGGCGAAACTGGCGCGGTATACGGTGGAGCG
>JBGTIE010000158.1:0-5450 GCA_041745855.1 Lysobacterales bacterium
GCGGCCGCTCATCCGGCCCCAGCTCGGCGCGACCTGTGAGTCGAAACCCTGCGGACCGACGCTGGTCCACAAGCTGGTGGGGCCGGCCTTGTCGCGGCGCTGGGCCTGCGGGATCTTGCTCGCCTGGGCCAGCGCTTTCAGCCGCGCGCCATCGGGAATGCTCAACGCGGGGTAGGCACGCTGACCATAGAACCACTCGGCGCGGGCATTGGGTCGGCCCGGCGTACCGATGGAACGCGCCACCAGCTGGGCGCCGGTCTCCGGTTTGTAGTCACCCTGATGACTGCAGGCCGCGAGTGTGGCGAGCAGCAGAACGACGAGGGCAGCAGTGACGAGGGTCCGGGTTTCCGATGGCATAGGGCTCCGGGTGTTGACGGTCTTCAGTGCAGCGCGGTGGACTTCAGGGCGGGGCCAAGTGGTCAGCACCATCGTCAACTGAGGCGGACCAGTTCGCCCGATGGAGCGACAGCTCTAGCTCGGCCGAGACGGATAGGCCATCGCTGCGAGTCTGCGACCGCGCAGCGACGGGCTATCCACTGTCCCTAGCCTCTCGCGCTCTCAACTGGCCACTGGAACTGCTCTCCTCAGGGCACGCTGTAGATCACATTGCGTGGACCGTCGAGTACCTGAATGCGCAAATCCCCCGCACCGCTGCTGCCATAGGTCGGCATCGAACGTACCTGCAGGCTCGTGCTGTGCGGCGTTCCCAGGCAGAAGCCGACGAAGCCGGACACGCCGCCGAAGGGGTTCTCCGCGTGGTAACCGCCGGCGACGGTACCGCCCTGGAAACCACCACCAGGACGGTCGACGAAATTGCTTGCCAGTGAGAAGAAGAATTGACCTTCGGGCTCACCGCCGGCAGCCTCAGGCGGGAAGCCTTCGGGTGCAACGGTAGCTTCGTAAAAGCCCGGAGGCACAATCAGGGAAGTCACGAACGGCGTCGTTAAATTGATGGACGTAACGGTCTGGAACACTTGCGTCGTGGTCGTCTGGGTGCGTCGGTTTATCGTCACCCGTACCGGGAAGTTGCCCGTCGGATTCGCTGTCGAGCTGCCGGTCAGGCTGATATCCACACGTTGATCCTCATTGGCGGCGTTGGCGATGTTGAATCCGGCAAAGCCGACCTGCGAGACGTCGGTCAGTCCTCCGAAGTTCAGGCCACCCGCGAGAATGCGGGTGCCCGGTGAATCCAGCAGCAACTCCAGCGCGAATATACCCGGTTGAACGCCGGGCGCCGGTCCGTCGTCGACCTGGGCGATGAAAAAGCCGGACGAGCAGAACTCGTTGGGTGGGTTGGGTGCCGGCAAGGGCGCACCTATCAGGGCGGGTTCGAAGGCGTCAATGACCTGCGGGCTCGGCGCGACGAACACGTCCGGCCGGTCGTTGACATCACCGGGGATGATGTTGTCCGCACCCGACGAAAAGGCCACCGTGGAGCCGTCGCCGCTGACCACCACCTGGCTGACCGGGCCATTCGGTTCCGCCCCGGTGGCGGTGCTCGAGAAGCGTTGGATCTGACCGGTCTGGACATACTTGATGAAGGCATCGGTCTGACCATTGGTGTCCGGCGGGACCAGATTGGTGGCGTCGGACTCGAAGGCCACCGTCAGGCCGTCGTCGGAGATCGATGGCGCCCGGCTCGGACCATTGGCCTGTTCGCCGTTGGGACCGACGCTGACGCGAACCACGCCGGTGACCTCGGTGCCGTTCCACGAAAACCAGAACACGTCGGTCACACCATTGGTATCGCCCGCCACAAGATTGCTGGCATCGGACTCGAACACGCCGAATTCGCCGGTCTGGTTCATCGCCACATTGCGCGAGGGTCCGTTGCCCGGCGTGCCGGTGATCGTGTCGATCGAGACGCAGCCGCGGGTGCGGCCCAGGCCGCCGCTGTTCTGGACGCCGCAGATCTGACTGACGCCACCCTTGGCGCTGGGCACGCTGGCGGCCGGCAGCCCGGTCATGTTGGTCGCCTCGGTCTGGAAGAACACGGTCAGACCGTCGCCGGAAACGGCCGGATTGATGCTCGGTCCATTCGCCGGGGCACCGCCGATGCCGACCGAGATCAGCTCGATACCTCCGCCGACGGGATCCTTGAGGAACACATCCGGCATCGGCCCGTTGGCGTCCATCGTCACCAGATTGGTCGCGGTGGAGTCAAAAGCGACCCGCCCCGCATCGGCGCTGATCGACGGATTGGCGCTGACGCCGTTACCCGCCACCCCGGCCGCACTGCTGCTGGTCGAGCCACGGGTACGGCCCAGACCGCCGTCAAAGGTGCGAATCTGGCCATCGGAACTTTCGAAGGTGGCACCGGCGCCGGTTGCAGCCACGCGCGGATTGAAGGTGCCGATGGGCAGCGGCTGGTTGTTTTCGCCGATGCTGCACAGCACCGCCTGCGGTGGGCCACCCTTGGCGATGACCTCGTTGCCGGTGACGGCCTGGGCGCTGGTGATCAGGAAGATGTCCCGGAGGCCATTGTTGTCGACATGGGGCTGACCGTTGGGCAGGATCGCGGCGATGTTGGCGGCGGTGGTCTCGAAGATGAGCGCGCTGCCGTCGCGGACGATCGAAGGCCGGTTGCTGGTACCGGCGGCGGTATTGCCAGCAGCGGTCAGACTGGTCACCCCGGCTTGACGGGGGCGTGGCGGCGGCGCGCTGCTGACCACCGTGACCGAAGTCAGGTCGTTGCCACTGGCCGAGCCATTGCTGCATTGGAGCAGGAAGTCGACCTGACCGACGTTCGGGGGGGCCGCGATGGAGCGGCGGCCGTTGGCCGGCAGCATGCCCAAATTTGACCAGCGCGTCGTGCCACCGGCCAGCGGCAGGCAGGGACGGCCGCCCATCGGGGCATTGCTGGTCCATTCCAGGTTGATTACGCCACCCGGCGAGGTGCGGCCGGGATTGGCATTGAGATCGACTGTAACGATGCCGCCGCCACCGCCACCGCCGCCACCTCCGGTGACGGTCAGCGTGACCTGGGCCTGGCCGAGCCGGCCACCGACGCCCTGGCACTCCAGACCAAAGACGACCGTGCCCGGTGTCATCGGCGCATTCAAGGCCTGCACGCCGACCGCCGGGCGCAGATTGATCTCCTGCCAGGTGGTGCCTTGACCGAGGAAGGGCGAGCAAGGAAGGTTGCCCTGGGTGCGCTGCGCGCTCCAGATCAGGTTGACCTGCTGACCGGGGGCCACGCTGGTCGGCTCGACCCTCAGGTCGACCAACGGTACCAGCGCCTGGCAATTGGTTTCCTCGTCGACCAGCAGCGGATCGACTCGATCCAGGTGCGTGCCGGGAGTGAACGGTTGCTGGGTAAAGATATACACGCCGATACCGGGGGCACCCTGGCCGATGGTCGGATCGGGATACGAGAAGGGACTGAAGTTCAAGATCACCGTTTGACCAATCGGCACGTCGAAGAAACCGGAAAACTTGATCACGCCATCATCGAAGACGACGACGAACATGCGATCAAATCCGGGGCCTCCGTCCGACTGTGCGCCCGTGGCCTGCACCCGCAAATTGCTGATCGTGGTCTGGGTACAATCGGTCGCGGCGCTGACCTGCTGGATCTGCGCCATGCCCGTGGTTGGTGTCCCGGCCGGTAAGGGGTCTGCCAGCACATTGCCCTGACAGGCAGCCTTGCTGAAGCCGCCCTGACCGTCGCTGCACTGATACTCCAGCGAACTCAGCGTCGCTTCGGACTCGATCTGGGACAACCATGTGGCATTGGGACCGGCCCAGGCTGGCGGAATCGCTGCCAGCATGGTGGCGCCGAGCAGAATCGTGGATAGCGTTCGAGCGTTCATAAGACGGATTCCATCAAGGAACGGCAGCGGAGACCTGCCAGAGTTGACCCATGGACGAAGCTTGTCAAGCAAAGCGCGGAGCCGCGTTGACTGCCTCTCTCTAAAGTAGACGAAACTCGTTACCCCTCGGGGACGGGTCAAACTGTGAGCTGATCGACTGCCCGGCCCTCAGCTGACGTACCATCCACGATTCCACTCAGGCGTAAGGAACAAGACCATGAGAACGCAGAGCAAGCGGCTGGTCTGTGCGTTGGTCGCCATTCTCGGCGGTGCCGTCAGCGCCGATGAAGGCCCCGACTTCGTCGTGCCAGACGGCTTCGAGCTGACCGCGCTCGAACCCCTGGGCGGCCGAGTCGCGCGGCCGCTGACCTGGTTCTACCGCGAGGCCCACGATGCGGCCTCCTTCAAATGGGTATTGTCGCGCGAGAATCCGGAGGACGGCCCCTACCAGACCGGCGTGCGGATCCAGCTGATCGCCGCGGTCGAGGCCAAGACCGGGCAGAACGCCAAGGCCTTTATCGAAGAGTTCCTGGCCGGCCGGCGCAGCTCGGCCGAGGTGCTGATCGAGTGCGAGGTGGAGGACCAGGGCCTGCTTACGCGCACCTGCATCCAGACCCAGGAGCTGATCCCCAGTGCCGATGCCGACGAGCCCTTTCGGATCCAGTACACGGTGTTCTGGGGCAATCAGGTCGACGTGGCGCTGTTCGTGACCGCCGGCACCGTCGTCAGCCTGTGGGACGAGTTCGCCCCGACCTTCGCCGAGATCGAGAAGTTCGAGCTGATCGATCTGGACCGCTTTGATTCCAGTGGGCAGCTTGCCAAGCCGAAGGGGGATGAAGAGGGCGGTAATGACGACGGAGCGGAACCGGAGGACGAGGCAGCGGCGGTCGACAAGACCGACAAGATCAAGTCGGATGGCGTGGAGCAGAGGGCAGACTGAGACTTCGGGCGACTCGCAGCTCGGGCGAGCTTCACCTGGGACCGCGGGCGTCTCGCCCGCAGGCTTTGGCGTAGTTGCAGTGAACCCCTTGGCCGGGACCATCACCCATGTGCATTTAGCAGATCGAAGCAAGCGCTCGGAAGAAGAACCATTCTCACGCGAAAGACGCGGAGGTCGCGGAGAGAGCTCTTAAGAGAACAATCTGACATCAGCGTCGTGAACCCTCAGGCGTGTGAACGAGGCTCAAGACTGCTGTTCGCACTACGCGCTTCGATCTTGCTCTTCCTCCGCGTCCTCCGCGTCTCCGCGTGAGACTGCTCTTGCTGGTTGATGGCCCGTGTGTGCATTTCCGGGCCGGGAAAGGCGTCCCACAATGACGAATCAAGGGCTTACGTCATGGGTCGGTGGGCGCTGTGCTCTTCGCCCCAACGGGGCAGCATAAGTTAGCCTGGGGCAACGCCCCAGGTAAGCAGCGCGTCGATCCCGAGCCCTGAAGGGGCGCCCGATCTCCGTCTGTGCGGCAAGCCGACACGACCACGTTGACAGCGCGCCTTGAACCGCGCCGACGTTTCGGCAGCCGACCATGATTCGCCCCTTCAGGGCTCTGGTTTCCGTGGTCCGGTATTCCTGGGGCGTTGCCCCAGGCTAACTTGTGCTGCCCTTTCAGGGCGGTAAAGCAACGGCGTTCTCCGTGTGCC
>JBGTIE010000159.1:0-4431 GCA_041745855.1 Lysobacterales bacterium
GGCCGGTCATTTCATCGTGTAGCTTGCTCATTCGGCGTCCTTGGCTGGCGGTGGCTTCGGCGGCTTGGGCGCCGGTGACCGCCGTTGCACCGTCAGCGGAATATTGACACCTTCCCGGAAGGTATCCAAACCGGCCTTGCGCTGTCGGTTGGGCGCCGGCTTGACCGGGCGCTTCTCCCCGTCCTCGCTCATGACGCTTTCGAGCCTTCCGTCTTCGGCGGCGGCTGGGGTGGCTTGGGTGCTGGCGACAAGCGCTGCACCGTCAAAGGAAGGACACGGTTCAGTGCGGAAAAGTCCGCCGATTTCTCTCCGTTGGCGGCGGGCTTGGGTGGCGGCGTCTTCTTGTCATCTGGCATGCATCATCTCTCAGGGGGCGGGAAACTTGGTGGCGCCGTGCCGAGCACGACGCCACAGGTGCAACACTACTCGACAGCTCTGAGCACCTCCAGCATCTGTTCCAGATCGGCACCCTTGGCTTGCGTGTCCTGACTCGCCGTCAGCGGCCGGGACGTCAACTGCTTGCCCACCGCAAGGTTGCCAGTTCCGGTGGGCGTTGATCCCTTCGCGTACAGGAAGAAAGCGCCAAGCGTGTCCTGTGCATCCACCAGGCTAAGGGGCTGGCGGTACAGGTACCAAAAGCTGGTCGACCCGTCCACCAGTACGCGCAACTCGCCCTGCGCGATGGCTGCAATGGCATTCCGGCCGGTCAGGTTTTCACCCACCGAAACCGTACCCAGCGTTCCATCTTCGATGGTGGTTGAGAACGCCAGCCATTCGGTCCGATCGGCCGTACCCGACACGGTGAGTCCAGAAAACACCCACAACCCATTCACCGCGGTGGCATCACGCGGCGTATTGAAGAAGAAGCGGCTGATCGGCAAGGTTCCACCGGCCCAGGTCAAGCTGCCTTCAGTGGTCGAGCTGAACTGCAGCGTGAGTGCGCCGGCCCCCGGTCCCGGTTGTGCGGCGGTATACGGGCAGGTGATGCACGGTCCGCCAGCGAAGGTCAGAAGCTCACCGGTAAAGCGGTTGTTGTCGTCGTCATAGGGCCCCTGTGCCACGTACCAGGTGGCTGATCCGTCGGGCAGATACAAGTAGCCGATGAAGAACATGAAGTTGTCCTGCACCTCAATGGTGAATCCGCGTCCCGGCTGATCCGGGTTCCACCACCATCCGGAACTAGGCGCAAGCGCCTGCGCAGCTTGAGCCAGCAGCAAGCCCACCAACAACACCAATGCCCTCATCACAACCTCCAAACGCGGGGCGAGATGCCCCCCTGTATGACGGTAGTGTCGCCAGAAGGCGGAATCTCTCACCCCAAGAGGGTCGTGGACGAGCATCAGACATTGGCGGTTGGTTCTTGCGCCTTCTTGAGACACAACCACCTAACGTGTGTGTCGATCCGGAGCAACAATTCCAGTGCCCGAGCGATCGCTTCGAACAGGGCGTACCAGACGACGCCGTTCAAGGTAATGGCCAGCGCATAGAAGATGGTCAGCGGGGATGGGCCCAGAGTGAGCAGGACCACGGCTGCTGCAATCAGGCAACCGACCAGGCCGATCAACGCCAGCACGTAAAGACCGGACTCCACTCGTGGCATCGGCAACTGCAGCGGCATCGCGCCGGCAAGTGCGCGCAGCCGCAGGGTTGGGTCGTCTGCTTCAACCGCCTTCATATAGGCGGCATGCGCTACCGATGGCACAACCGCCCCGTCCGCCATTGTCAGCGCCACCCGGGCGCGATCATCTCGTTCGCTCAAGTTCTTCTCCCGTTCGCTGGCAAGGCTGTCAACTCCGGTCACACCTGGCGCAGGGCCCACTTGCTCAAGGCCTCGGGCGTTGGGGTGTCGCCGCCGGTGGTCTGCTCATAGTTCACGGCCCATCGCTCCAGGTAATTGTTCACCTCAGCGGCAACGCCGGCGCCGGTCTCGATCGCCGCAGTACCGCGATCCAGGCACGCGTTGTACACCGCCACGCGGTGACGCGCCTTGATCAGGAACGGCAGCTTCAGCCCGGGCACGCGGCTGATCAGTGTCTGCTCCAGCGTACGTTCAACGCTCTCCAGCAGATCCACATTGAGGCGCGTCGGATCAAATCCCTGGGGCGCGTCCTTCGGGACCTCGTACCGATCGGGCCACAGGTAGTACAGGGGAATGTCAGTGATCTCGCTGATTCGCTGCTCGATGCGCGCAGATCGGCCGCGACGATTAACGATGGCACTGACAACGTTCTCCTTCACGTCAAGCTCAAGGGCAACTTGTCGTTGGGTCACCCCTGCGCGAGCAAGGGCGGACTTTATCTCTCCTGGATGCATGCCCGCCCCCTGCGTTCGAACGCCGCCGTCATCGCTGAAGCGCATAACATCGTTCCTGTACTGCTACAACAACTCACGAAACGACTACACCGCCTATTGACACACGCATCGCCACACCCCACCATTGAATGGCCTAATATCGTGGCAGTACTTCGATGGAAAAAAACAACCCGCATTTCGTCAACTTCGCGCTCCGTTGCGCAGGTCTCACTCAGGCGGATATCGCCAGCCGGCTCGACCGAAAGGTGAACACCGTTTGCGCAGTCGTTAACGGCCGGGGAAGGTCTCGTCGCATAGAAGCCATCATCTCGCTCATGACGGGGGTGCCTCTGCATGAGTTGTGGCCCAAGTGGTACGACGCCGACGGGCGTCGAATCTCCCGCCGTCGACGCTCGATTGATCAGGCAGTCCGCCAGTTCGAGCGGGCCCAGGCAATGCTCCAGAGGGCCGCCTAGATGCGCCGCACCTCCAGCAAGTCCCTCGCTGATTTGCGTCAATCGATCGAGAACGAGGGGGACCGGCTGAGAAACCTCCCGCTTGTGCAGTTTCGAGCGCGCCTGGCCGAGGAGTTCGCGCGTGGTCGCATGACCGAACGGCAAGTCGCGGACTTGTGTGAGGTCGGCGAATGCAACGTGGAGAACTGGCTGGTTGGCATCGAGTACCCGCCGCTGCCCGCACTGCTCACGCTTGGCCGACTGACCGGCTTCGACCTCGCGTACCTGATGACCGGCTGTCGGAGTACCGAACCGCCGCACTCCAGTGCCACCGACAAGCGCACATCGGAAGATCGCCGGCAGGCCATCTACGACCACTACCTCAGCGGCGGCGACCTGAAAGCCACCGCCCAGCACTTCGGCCTGCCGATGATGAAGGCCTACGACATCGTCAAGGCCATGCAGGCCGCGATGCAAGAAAAGGCCATTGAGAACATCCGCAACTTCCTCGACCAGCAGCCCGCTCCGCTGCCCATCTTGGTGGCCGATGGCCCCATCGGCGATTTCCTGCGCGCCATGGGTGAGCTGCCGCGCCGGGACCCGGACTTTCTGGAGATCGACGACACCAGAGCACGCGAGCTGGCGCTGCGCCATATCTGTTGCATGCCGCTGACCGCCATCGCCTGGCTGCAGCTGGCCGTCATGGCCCGACTGCTGATGCACCCCAACCCCGCCCCCGAACAGTAGAGGACTTCGCGCATGCACAGCGATCGAACGGTTTTGCCCATCACAGCTGCGGAGTCGACTCTCCCACGCAGCCCGAACCGTCACTTGGTGCTGGTGGCGGGTGCCGTCCGCAACGTCGTCCTCGATGTGCGGGTCGACTACTACTCTGGTCTGATCACGGCGCATCGGTTATCGGTCCAACGGGGGCGGCGACCATTTGACCCTGCGAACGCTGCGAACGCAACGTGCAAGGTCGGCCGAGGATTGGAGGATGCGTAAGCGCGTCTGGTCCCGCTGGCAGCCCAATTGCCTGCCCGAGGCAGTAGAAGGGTGCCTGGGTTTTGCACTCCACCAGCACCGCCGCAGCGTGGAGCGGGTGGCCGACCTCGTCGGCGAGAGCAAGTGGACGCTCTACAAGTGGGTTCAGACCGGTGCCATTCCTGCCCGCAAGATCGCCGGCTTCGAGCTTGCCTGCGGCTGCCACTTTGTGACCCGCTATCTCGCCGCCGGCGCGCACAAGCTGCTGGTTGATCTTCCGACCGGCCGCCGCAGCGGCCCCAGCGATATCGCCGCCCTGCAGGCGGCCTGCAACACCGCGATCGGCGCACTGATCGACTTCGCCGCCGAGCGCACCACCGCGGCCGACACCCTGACCGCACTCACCGCCGCGATGACCGCGCTCGCCTTCGAGCGGGCCCAGGTCGAGCGGCACGACCAACCGGAGTTGGACTTGTCATGACTTCCGTGCCCCAAGGAGCTCACCATGTGGTTTAAGAATCTGACGATGTTGCAGTGGCAGGGTGACCTGCCGCCCACGATCGAACTGGCCGAAGCGATGGGCGAGCGCCGCCGCCCAGCATGCGGACCGCTGGAGGCCTATTCGATCGGCTTTGTCTCGCCGTTCGGGCCGGACAGCGACGCGCTGCTGCACGGCCTGGCGGGCTATGAGCTGCTGGCC
>JBGTIE010000160.1:0-1584 GCA_041745855.1 Lysobacterales bacterium
GGAGACAGCCGCAGCGCCGCTCGATCCGCGCAACCCGGTGCACGTGGACCTGCTTGTTGCCGGAGCCACGCTGGCCCGCCGCCAGGGCGACAACGCACTGTCGTTGCAACGGCTGCAACAGGCCGAGGCATTGTCCGAGCGGGTCAGCGGACTGCAGACCGAGACCCTGGCGGTGATCCACAACGAACTCGGGGTCAGCTACAACGGACTGGGGCGCTATCAGCTCGCACTGGAGCATCTGCAACGCGCCCACGCCGCTTACGCTGGCCTGGACGAAGCGCAGGCCGATGTCGACGCCAACATCGGTGCGATCCACGAAAGCCTCGAGGACTACCCGCAGGCGATCGCGCATGCCCGGCGCGCGCTGGCGGTGCTGCTGCGCGATCCGATCGGCAATGGGCATGCGATCCGTCAGGTGCAATCGAATCTGGCCCAATCGCTGAGCTATGAAGGTCAGCATGAAGAGGCGCTGCAGCGGATTCGGACGGTGATCGCGGAAAGTGCCGAACACAGCGGAGTCGACAGCTTCCATCATGTGTTCGCGCGGATGCGCTACGCCGCCATATTGCGCCGTGCCGGCCAGCTCGACGCTGCCCGTGCCGAACTGGCCGCTTGCACCCCACCGTTCCTGGCCCTGCTCGGCGATCCCGAGCACCCGTTCAACTTCTACCCCATCCGTCTGGCCGCGACTATCGACCGCGACAGCGGTAATCTGGATGCGGCCCGCAGCGGCCTGCGCCAGGCCATCGCATTCGCCGAGGCGCATCCGGGCGCCGACCCGGTCGCCCTGGCGATCGCACGCACCGAACTGGCCGCGCTGCTCGCGCAGAGCGACCGAGCGGAGGCCATCGCACTGCTCAGCGCGGCCCTTGAGGTGCTCGAACAGGCCTTGCCAGCTACAGCGATCAGCCGGCGCGAGGCCGACACCCTGGCACGTCGCCTGGGGATGCAGACGGGTCCGTAACAGTCATTCGCGGCGGGTCGGTGCAGACGTATCCCGGTCGTGCGATTCGAACTGATGCAACGTCCATTGCCCGAGGTTGGCGAGGCAGGTCTGAAGTACTGAAGAGCTGAAGAGCTGATTGACCACAAAGGACACGAAGGAGAGCAGAGCGGAAGAGACTGGTGTCTGTTGCAACTCGGCTAGCGCGCTCAAGTGTGCAGTTGCGTTCCGGCGGGGCATCGATGATCAAGGGTCTTCCTTTGTGTCCTTCGTGTCCTTTGTGGTCACCTTCTCTTCGCTTTTTCGTGGCTCAAGAACTTGTACCTGGGAGCGGGCGCCGGAGAAATCGCCGCGCGCTTACGTATGGCATGCCATCGCCATCGAGTTGCCGCCCATGTCCCGACCACGCCCGTCCCCGCTCCGCCCGTCCCCAACTTGCATCACCCAGGTTCTGAGCCTGCTCGCGCTGCTCGCCGTCGGCCCTGCGCTGGCCGTGACCGAAGCCGGGCTGCGCTTCGAGCCCAACCGCGGCCAGTTCGACCCAGCCGCAGACTACCGCGTGCGCGGCGCCGGCTATGCACTGTTCCTCACCGCCCAGGGGCCGGTGCTGCAGTTGGCCTCGGACGATCCGATCGTCCCGC